>JACDAS010000013.1 GCA_013695295.1 Actinomycetota bacterium
ACGTTCGCTGTCGGTTTGCGGTTTCGCTCCTCGCGGGCACACAGAGCGTCATGCCGCGGCCCCGCTGGCCATACCGGCGCCGGATCGAGGAGCAACCCCCGGTCTACGCGCCGCCTCCCGAGGCCACGGTGCCGATGCCGGTTCCGCCCGTGCCTCCGCCGCTCGAGCCTCCGCCCGCCGGCCCACCCCCGGTCGGGCCCCCGCCGCTCCTCGGCCCCCCCGGCGAGGAGCCGCCGCCTTCGCGAGGCCTCTGGCCGTGGCTGGTCCTCCTCGGCCTCCTCGTACTCGGCGGACTCGCGGTCGGCTGGGCGCTCTCCCGCGACGACGAGCCGCAGGGCACGACCGTGGTCGTCACCACTCGACCCGCGACGACCACCCGCCCGGCGACCGTCAGCGTCCCGTCGGTCGCGGGGCTGACGGAGGCGCGAGCCGTCGCGGCGCTCACGCGCGCGGGGCTGCGTTCCCGCGTGGAGCGGCGCACGAGCTCCAAGCCCTCCGGGACCGTGCTCGAGCAGCGGCCCGCAGCCGGCACCGAGGCCGAGCGGGGAGCCAGCGTCCTCCTGGTGGTCTCACGCGGCATTCCGGCCCCGGAAACGGTCGAGGTGCCGGAGCTCGTCGGCCTTACGAGCGATGCGGCAGTCGCACGGCTCGCCGAGGCGGGATTGAAGGCGCGAGCCGCGAGCGCGTTCTCGAGCAAGCCTCGGGGCACCGTGATCGCCCAGGAGCCCTCCGCCGGCGCAAACCTGAAGAAGGGCGAGACGGTGGCGCTCACGGTCTCCAAGGGCCGCGAGCAGGTGTCCGTGCCGGCCGTCGTCGGCAAGGCGGAGGCGGACGCGCGGGAGGCGCTGCGCGGTGCGGGCCTCCTTGCGAGCGTCTTCCGGGTGCCGTCGGACCGCCCGGAGGGGACTGCGGTCGCCCAGGATCCGAAGGGTGGAGAGCGAGTGGCCAAGGGCTCGAGGGTGCGGGTGAACGTCTCGGAGGGGCCTCCGGCGACGCAGCCGCCGCCCCCACCACCCCCGCCCCCACCGCCTGCGACCACCACCGTCGCCACGACCACCTCGCGGACGACGACGACGGTCCGAACAACGACGAGTGCGCCCACGACCACCCGGCCCACCACGACCACCCGGCCCACCACGACCCGGCCCGCCACGACGACGCAGCCGACCACCACCGCCCCCCGCCCGGTCCCGAACGTGACCGTGCCCGATCTCGTGGGGCTGACGCTCGGCGCAGCCCGGCGCACGCTTCGTCAGACCGGCCTCGTGACGGCGGTTGCCTACGTGAGCTCGAACGAGCCCGAGGGAACCGTGGTCGCTCAGTTCCCGACGCCCGGCGCGACCGTCAAGCGCGGCTCGCGCGTGCGCGCGAACGTGTCGCTCGGCCCGAAGCCGAAACCGCAGCGCGCGGTACCGGACGTGACCGCGCAGGACGAGGCTTCGGCGACCGCCCAGCTCGAAACAGCCGGGTTCGCGGTCGAGATCGCAGACCAGGAGACGGACGACCCGAGCGAGGACGGCGTCGTACTCGACCAGGACCCCGCGGCGGGCGCGCGGGCCCCGGCCGGCTCGACCGTCACGATCTTCGTCGGCCGCGTTACGGGCTAGAAAGAGCTGCGCCGCGCGAGCGGTAGGCCCTTAACGGTGCCCGTGCCGCATGCGTGCGCGGCGAGGCGCGGCCTCGTCCAGCAGCGCCACGTCTTCGGCGACCTGCTCGCCCTCCGGATCACCGACGAGCCGGTAGGTGATCGTCAAACCGGCGCAGCGTCCTTTCGGCCGCAGGCCGCCCACGAAATCACTCCCGCGGACCTCGATGCGCTCCCCGGCCGGCGTCTCGATGAGCCCGACGTCCTTGACCTCGTTGAACCAGAGCATCGTTCCGCGCATCGGCTCCCCTTTCGTGACGAGCGCGCTTTCGTGCGCATGCTCCGCTCCCTCCAAGGTACCAGGGCGAGGCCCCGGTCGGCTGCGCTCGCGGGGCCCGGGCGAGAGGCGCCGTCCGGATTCGAACCGGAGTACGAGGCTTTGCAGGCCTCTGCCTAACCACTCGGCCACGGCGCCGCGGGACGAAAGGGTACCGCCGGTTACGACCAGGCTCTCGGGGTAAGACGGGACACCGTGACGCTCTTCGAGAGCGAGACAGGCACCGCGGCGGACTTCCTGCCGGCGACGCTCAGCCTGCCCACGCTCCGCGAGGCCGCGCGTGGCTGTCGCGGCTGCGAGCTCTACAGGCTCGGGACGCAGACGGTCTTCGGCGAGGGCCTGCGCGAGGCACCGGTGATGCTCGTGGGCGAGCAGCCCGGAGACCAGGAGGACATCCAGGGACGGCCGTTCGTCGGCCCGGCCGGAAAGCTCCTCGACCGGGCGCTAATCGAGGCCGGGATCGATCGATCGCGGACGTATGTGACGAACGCCGTCAAGCACTTCAAGTGGGAGCCGCGCGGGAGGCGCCGGATCCACCAGAAGCCGACCTGGGCCGAGCTGACGGCCTGCCGTCCCTGGCTCGATGCGGAGCTCGCCGTCGTGAAGCCGCGTGTCCTCGTCTGCCTCGGCGCCACCGCCGCGCAGGCGCTCCTGGGCCGGCAGTTCCGAGTCACACGCCAGCGCGGGCAGTTGATCGCCTCGCCCCTCGCCGAGCACGTGACGGCCACGATCCACCCCTCCGCGATCCTCCGAGCACGAGACGATCAGCGCGAGGCCGAGTACGCCGCGTTCGTGGACGACCTGCGCGCAGTCGCCACGCTCGTGCCCTGAGGGTTGCGGTTTTCGGCGGCGCGGAACACGTCGGGCAACCGACCGGAGGTCAGACCATGCAGAGACTCATCGCCAGACGCACGTCTCCCGCGCTCGTCGTCGCCTGCGTCGCCCTGCTCGCCGCCCTCGGAGGGACGGGGGTCGCGGCGGTCGAGCGAACGACGGCGTCCGTCAACCCTCGCGTTTACGTGAAGAGCGTCAACCTCGGCGCCAACTCGACCGGCGCCGCGATCGCGCTCTGCCCGAGGGGCAAGTTCGCCACCGGCGGCGGCGCCTACCTCGCCGGCACGCAGTCGTCGGACGATCACCTCGTGAGCAGCGAGCCCGCGCGCCCCGGCACACCCGCGCAGAACGGCTTCGTGCCCGCCGCGAACGGGACGAGGTCGGCCGGCTGGCACGTCACCTTCTACAACCCGAACGCCAGCACGAGGCTGCTCAGCGTCTTCGTCGTCTGCGCGTAGCGCTCCGGCGCGGAACACGCTCTGCGGGGCCCCGGCGTCTCGGGCCCCGCAGCTACCCTGCCCGGATGCGCGCGCGCCGGCTCCTGGTGGTCTGCCTGCCGGCCCTCGTCGCGCTCGGCGTCCTCGGCTCGGTCTCCCTCGCCGCCAGGCTCGGCGGCCCGTCGATCCGCCTCGTCGGTTCCGCGCCGAACCCGAACACGATCAACAGCGACGTGGCGTTCTGGGGCAAGCTCGCCTTCGCGGGCAACTACGACGGGTTCCGGGTGATCGACATCTCGAAGCCGACGCGACCGGTCGTGCTGGCGAACGTCCGGTGCCGCGGGCCCCAGGGCGACATCTCCGTGTGGGGCACGCTCCTCTTCGTATCGATCGACCGGCCCCAGACGAGCGAGGGCTGCGACAGCGTCGACGCAAAGAAGGACGAGCTCGACACGGCCTTCGAGGGGATCCGCATCTGGGACGTGTCCGACCCGGTCAATCCGCGACTCGTCAAGGCGGTGCACACCGACTGCGGCTCCCACACGCACACGCTCGTGCCGGACCTCGCGAACGGCCGCGTGCTGCTCTACGTGTCGTCCTACGCGCTCATCGCCGGGCCTC
>JACDAS010000334.1 GCA_013695295.1 Actinomycetota bacterium
ACGCCTGCGCGTTCGCTACCCGTCGGAAAGGCGCGCCGGCATTCGCTCGTCGACTCGTATCGACTGCTCGCCGGGATCTTCCACGAGGTGCTGTCCGAGCAGACCCTCGACTCGCTGCTCGACCGGATCGCCGACACGCTCGCCGAGCTTGTCCCGTACGACTCGCTGACGATCTACCAGGTCGACGAGCCCCGCCGCAAGCTCTTCCCGGTGCTCGTCCGGAGCCCCGAATGGGACAAGGAGATCTTCGGGAGCCACTCCATCTTCGGCGAGGGGATCACGGGCTGGGCGGCGGAGCACCAGCAGCCGGTGCTCACGAACGCCGCCCACCTCGATCCCCGCGCAGTCTTCGTTCCGGGCACGCCGCCCGACCCGGAGGCCCTGATCGCCGTTCCACTCGTCGCGCGCGGCTCCGTCAAGGGGTCGCTGAACATCTACCGGGACGGCGAGCAGGCCCGCTTCGACGAGGAGGAGTTCGAGCTGGCGAAGCGCTTCGGCGACGCCGCCGCGCTCGCACTCGACAACGCGCAGATCCGCGCGCATCTGGAGCACCAGGCGCAGACGGATTCCCTGACCGGGCTCTTCAACCACCGCTACTTCCACGAGCGCCTGCGCTCCGAGCTCCACCGCGCGAGCCGCGTCCGGGACTCCGTGGCCCTCTTGATGATCGACCTCGACGACTTCAAGCGTGTGAACGACATCTACGGCCACGGTGTCGGCGACCAGGTTCTGGTCGCGCTCGCCGAGCTGATCGACACGACCGTCCGGGCATCGGACGTCGTCTGCCGCGTCGGCGGCGAGGAGTTCGCCGTGATCATGACCTCGGCCGACGCTGCTGCCGCCGAGCAACTCGCGGTCCGCCTGGCGGAGGATCTCGCCGTCAAGGACTTCGGGCCCTACGGCCGCGTGACGCTCTCGATCGGCATCGCCGAGGGCCCGACCCACGCGATGAATCCGCGCGAGCTGGTGGCCTGCGCCGACGCGGCGATGCTGACCGCCAAGTCCCGCGGAGGAAACCAGGCCGTTCGCTTGGACGACGGCGCCCCGGCCGGCGCCCCTGCCCGCTCCCATCGCGATCCCCAGGCCGAGGTTCGTTCGCTCGCCCACCTGAAGCTCCTCCAGACCCTGTCGACGAAGCTGAGCGCTCTCCGCACGATGGGCGAGATCGGAGACCTGATCGCGAGCGAGCTCCGCGTCCTGCTCGACTACCACAACTGCCGCGTCTACCGGCGCGAAGGGGACGAGCTCGTCCCGGTGGCATTCCGTGGCGACGGCTGTGTCGACTGCGAGCAGGGGATCGCGGGGCTCCGCTTCAAGGTCGGTCTCGGGATCACCGGCCGCGTCGCCGAGACTGGCAAGTCGATGCTCGTCGCGAACGCGCTCGACTGCGAGTTCGCGTTGCGCGTGCCCGGGACGGGCGAGGTCGCCGAGTCTCTGCTCGCCGTCCCGCTCTGGAACGGCGCTCGGGTCGTCGGCGTGATCGTGCTCTCACAGCTCGGCGAGGGGGCGTTCGACGACGACGACGAGCGGCTGCTGGAGATGGTCGCGGGCTACGCAAGCGTCGCGCTCGAGAACGCCCGCCTCTACGACGCGGCGCGGAGCGAGGCAGAGCTCGCCAACGGCCTGCTCGAGACCGGTCGTCGGCTCGCCGGCGCGCAGAGCTTCGCATCCGCACTGGACCTGATCGCCGAGCTGACCGCCCAGATGCTCGAGGCGCCCAGGGCCTCGGTCTGGCTGCAGGATCAGGAGACCGGAGAGATGCGCGCGCACGCGATCTGGGGCCACTCCGTCGCCGAGCGCAAGGTCGTGCTCGAAGAGCGCTACTCGGAGGAGGAGGCGCGCCGCTACCTCTCCTCGGGCGGGCCGGTCGTCATCCAGCCCGAGGGGGTGGACGAACCGGACGAGGCCGCCGAAGCGGTCGCGCTCGCGCCGATTCCGCTCGACCGCGGCAGGCTTGCCTGCGTCGTCGTCATCAAGGCGCCGACCCCGGGGCGCGACGAGTTCTCGGACATGGCGCTTCGCCTCCTCGCGGGCATCTGCGACCAGGCGAAGCTTGCGCTCACGAGCCTGTCGTAGCGAGCGCGAGCTGTCGATACGGCGCCAGGTTCGAGACGCTCACCCCGACGAGCCGTAGGGCGCCCGGGCGGTCGCGAAGCGCCCGGTCGAGAAGCGAGCACGCGAGCTCGCCGATCGTCTCGGCGTCGTCGAGGCCGGCGGGCCGCGTGGTCGACCGGCTGCGGATCGAGAAGTCCGTGTAGCGCACCTTGGTCGTCACCGTCCGGGCTGCCTGCCCCTTCTCGGCGAGGAGCGCCGCCACGCGCTCCGCCATGCGGCGGAGCTCCCCGTGCAGGTGCGCCCGGTCGGAGACGTCCTGCTCGAACGTCTCCTCGTGGCCGATCGAGACACGTTCCGAGCCGAGCTCGAGCCGCCGTGCGTCGATCCCGCGCGCGCGGTCCCTGAGGATCCGCCCGACCTTCCCCGGCAGCAGCAGGGAGAGGCGCTCGTCGGACAACCCGGCGAGCCCTCCGACCGTCTCGATCCCCGCCCGCCGCAACCGCAGCTCGGCACTCGGCCCGACACCGGGG
Source organism: Actinomycetota bacterium (assembly GCA_013695295.1). Lineage (GTDB taxonomy): Bacteria > Actinomycetota > Thermoleophilia > Gaiellales > Gaiellaceae > JACDAS01. Next base: position 2,586 of record JACDAS010000334.1, read on the forward strand.
AGCAGACGGGTCGGAAACGGCGCCAGGAACGCGGCTTCCCGCCCCCGCGGCACGACGACGAGCCCGGCCGGCTTCCGCCGATCGCTCGCGACCTTGGCCACGACCTTGCACGAGGCGATCCCGACGGAGCAGGTGAGGCTCGTCGCCCCGCGGACCGCCGCCTGAACCGCTTCGCCGAGCTCCCTGGCCCGGAGGAAGTCGGCCGCCACCTCTCCGAGGCCGAGGTAGCCTTCGTCGAGCCCCGTCCGCTCCACGGTCGGTACCACCTGCCGGACCGACTCCCAGACCGACTGCGAGTACGAGCGGTAGAGCGCGTGCCGGGGCCGGAAGAAGACCGTGTGCGGACAGCGGCGGAGCGCCTCGGCGCAGCTCATCGCCGAGCGGATGCCGAAGCGTCGGGCCGCGTAGTTCGCCGTGGCGACGACGCCTCGCCCGTGCGGGTCGCCGCCGACGACGAGCGGGCCGGCCCGGAGCGCCGGGTTCTCGAGCTCCTCCACGGCCGCGAAGAACGCATCCAGGTCGAGGTGCCCGACGATGGAGGCCATCGCCCAAGGATAGGCCGCGGACCCGCGGGCGCCAGAGGCCGCGGGGGCCGCGCGCGAGCCGGGGCCGCAGCCGCCTACCATCGACCGGCGATGGCCGAGCCGACGAGCTACCCCGACCTGAACGTCCTCCTCGAGGAGCTCGTCTCCGGCGTCCAGGCGATTCTCGGCGACACCTTCTGTGGCGCCTATCTCCAGGGCTCGTTCGCCGTCGGCGACGCGGACGTCCACAGCGACGTCGACTTCATCGTCGTCACGAACGGCGAGGTCGGCGACGAGGACCTCCCGGCCCTGCGGGAGCTGCACCGGCGGCTCCACGCGCTCGACGTCCCCTGGGCCAAGCATCT
>JACDAS010000337.1 GCA_013695295.1 Actinomycetota bacterium
GACGACACGAGGCGCGTCAGCTCGGGGTCGGCCTCCTGCAGCCTCGAGACGAGCGCCCCGATCGGCTCGTCGACCAGGGGGATCCAGACCTCCTCTTGGGTCACGAGGAAAGCATAGGTGCGGCCGCCCCAGACCCTCTACCGGCAGTCGCCGCAGGCGCCGCGTAGGACGACGTCGTGCCCCTGGACGGTGTAGCCGACGCTGCCGGCGACGGCGTCGATTGCGAGCTCGAGCGAGTCGTCGCTGAAGGCCTCGACCTTCCCGCAATCGTCGCACACGAGGTGGTGATGGTGATCGTCGGCGTCGTGGAGCCGCTCGTAGCGGGCGCTGCCGGGATCGACCTGGAGGCGCTGGACGAGCCTCTGCTCTACGAGCAGGTCGAGCGTCCGGTACACGCTCGCGACGCCGACGCCGTCTCCTCGCTGGCGGAGGAGGTCGAAGATCTCCTGCGCCGTCAGGCAGCAGGTCTGCTCGCCGAGGAGCGAGACGACGGCCCGCCGCGCCTCCCCTGCGCGGAAGCCGGCCCGGCCGAGCGCAGCCAGTGTCGCCTCGGCCCACGGCATCCCGGAGGCGCTCAGGGCAGCGCCCGCCCCGACGAGCGCCGCATCGTCCCGATGAGGCTGGCCGCGACGAAGGCGCTGGCGGCGACCAGCACGACCGTCCCACCGGGGGCGAGGTCGGCGTAGTACGAGATCGTCAGGCCGGCGAGCACGGCGGCGAGCCCGATCGCCATCGACAGCGCGAGTGTCGACCGGATGCTCCAGGCGACCTGGGTCGCCGCAACGACCGGGAGCACCATCAGCGCGGCGACCAGCAGGATGCCGATGATCCGCATCGACAGCGCGATCGTCACGGCGGCGAGCGCGGCGACAACGATGTTCAGGAGCCCGACCGGGACGCCGTTGACGCGGGCGGCCTCCTCGTCCAAGACGACGGCGACAAGGGCGCGGTAGAGCAGCGCGATCGTGGCGAGCGCGGCGGCGCCGAGGGCGCCGATCAGGGCGAGGTCGCCGTAGGAGACGGTGAGGATCGAGCCGAAGAGGAAGGCGAAGACGTCCACGTTGAGCGAGCCTGCGGCGGAGATCAGCACGACGCCGGCCGCGATCCCCGTGTAGAAGACGAGCGCGAGCGCCTGGTCGCCGGCAGCCCGTCTGCTCGACCGCAGCCACTCGACCAGCATCGCTCCGGCGAGCGCGGCGACGAGCGCCGTCAAGACCGGTGAGATCCCGAGCAGGTAGCCGGCGGCGACGCCCGTGAAGGCGACGTGCCCGATGCCGTCGCCGATCAGGCTCAGCCGCCGCTGCACGAGGAAGAAGCCGACGGCGGGTGCGAGGAGCCCGATGACGGCGCCCGCGGCGAACGCGAGGCGCATGAACTCCGACTCAAGCATGGACGTGCGAAGGGTCGTGCCACAGGTCCGGCAGGGCCGAGGGCGAGCCGTCGAAGACGATGCCGCCACGGACGAGCACCAGGCGCTCGACGAACCTTTCGACCGCCCCGAACTCGTGCGAGACGTAGAGGATCGTGACGCCGAGCTCCCGGTGGAGACGGTCGAGGAAGGCCGCGAGCGCCTCCTGGGCCTCGGTGTCGACTCCGGTCGTCGGCTCGTCGAGGACGAGGAGCTCGGGCTCGCCCGCAAGCGCCTTCGCGAGCAGCGCGCGCTGTTGCTGCCCTCCCGAGAGGCGGGAGATCGGGGTCGATGCCTGCCGCTCGAGGCCGACTCGCGCGATCGCCTCCTCGACGCGGGCCCGGTGGGGTGCCCGGAGCGGGCCCAGCAGTCCGGCGGTGGCGAGACGTCCCGCGGACACGACCTCCCGCACCGTGGCCGGTGCCGAGGTCTCGAGCCGCGGGCGCTGGGGCAGGTACGCGAGCCGCTCCCGCCTGGAGAACGTGGCGGCGGGCTCTCCGAAGAGCAGCACCTCTCCGGCCGCCGCTCGCTCGAGGCCGAGCGTGAGCCGGAGGAGCGTCGTCTTGCCGCCACCGTTCGGGCCGGCGATCGCCACGAACTCGCCCGGCTCCACGGCCAGGTCGACCGAGCGGAGCGTCGGTGCCTGGTTGCCGTAGGCGAAGGACACGCCGCGGAGCTCGACCGCTAGCGGCACTCGAGCCCCCGACG
>JACDAS010000358.1 GCA_013695295.1 Actinomycetota bacterium
TCTGGATGTTCGGTCTCGGCGCCCTGCTCTTCCTCGCCCGTGACATCGGCGACGCGGCCGCGATCCCCGCGGCCGTGGCGGCGGGCGGCGTCGTGAGCGTGCTCGCGCTGGTCGCGCTGACCGTCGATGAGACGGACGAGGCCTTTGCGAACGTGTACTCGACGGCCGTCTCGATCCAGAACGTCCTGCCGGCGGTGTCCCAGCGGCTGCTGATCGTGCTCGTGTCGGCGACGGCGACCGCGGGCGCCCTCCTGATCGACCTCGCCGACTACACGACCTTCCTCTACCTGCTCGGCTCCTGCTTCGTACCGCTCTTCGGCGTCCTGCTCGCCGACTGGCTCCTGAACGGAGCGCACTACTCGGCGGACGACGTCTTCCGCTCGCCCGCGGTGAGACCCGGGCAGCTCGGCGCGTGGGCCCTCGGCTTCGCGCTCTACCAGTGGCTCTCGCCGGTGGGGCCGAGCTGGTGGACCGACCTGGTCGCGAACACCCGGCCGGCGCCCTTCGACTTCACCGCCTCGCTGCCGAGCTTCGCGGCCGCCTTCGCGCTCGCGGCGCTGGTCGGCCTCGCCCACCGCCGACCGCGGGTGGCCGTGAGCTAGAAGTTCCAGCCGCATCGACACCGTCAGCCGCCGCCGGAGCCGGGCTTGGCCCGGCGGGAGGCGCGCCGCGGCGGCTGGATCGCTGCGGCCGCAGGAGGGGGCCCGTGGGGGAACCCTGGGCTCCCCCACGGATAGCATGGCCTGGGTGGCGGGTGACCGCTCCCCGGAGACCGTGCCGCGCAGACGAGTCGGGCCGCTCGCGCTGGCGATCCTCGGCCTGCTCGCCGTGGTGGCCCTGGCCAGCCGGGGCCACTCGCCAACCGGGGGCGGCGAGGCGCGCGACGTGCGCGGCGAGATCGTCTTCGAGTACCTGATGCTGGCGCTCCTCTTTGCGGCGCTGATCGTCGTGCCGCTCTTCGTCTACTCGGTGTGGGGCGGGCGTCGCGACCGGCCGGTTCGGCCGCGGCAGAACTGGATGGTGCGACTCCTGGTGGCGGTCGCCCTGATCAGCATCGCGGCGGTGGCCGTGGCGAGCTACCGCGCATTTCGCGGCGGCGACCGCGGTTCCGGCACGATCCGCATCTCCACGGTCACGGGCGGGCCCGAGGCCCGGGGGCCGAGACGGGGGAGGCCGGCCGACTTCGACTGGGCGCCCGTGATCGTCATGTCCTCGATCTTCCTCGGGACCGGCGCGATCGCAGGGATGCTCCTGTTCCGGACCCGCACGCGCACCGGTCCGTCGGCCGCAACCATCGCCGAGGAGCTCTCGGCCGTGCTCGACGACACCCTGGACGACCTGCGGGCCGAACGCGACGCGCGGCGAGCCGTGATCGGCGCCTACGCGAGAATGGAACGCGCGCTCGCCTGGTTCGGACTGGCCCGCCAGCCCTTCGAGGCGCCGCTCGAATACCTCGGGCGCGTGCTCCGCGAGCACGACGCGACCGCGGAGTCCGTCAGCCGCCTGACCTCGCTGTTCGAGCGGGCCAGGTTCAGCCAGCACGCGATCGGCCCGGAGCTGAAGGCCGACGCGATCGAGGCGCTCGTCTCGGTGCGCGACGAGCTGCGGAGCCATCGCTGAGAGGGCGCCTCGTCACTGCCGGGGCGGTCCTCTCGCTGCTGACGGCGGGCCTCGTCGTCGCGCTCGTGCTGCGGCCGGGCGATCACGAGCTGGCGCTCGACGCGTGGGTGCTCGCGTTCGGCGCCGTCGGCCTGGCGACGCTCGTCGACGCGACGCGAAGCGCGCTGCCGGGCCCCGATCGCTCGCCTCTCGACCCCTCCGCGAGCACGCCCGAGCCCGCGCCGTTGCAGGTGCCGGAGCTCGCCCGCGTCGAGCGGATCGTCGCGCTGGCGCAGGAGAGCGCGTTCGACGTCCACTATCGACTCCGGCCGCTGCTCCGCGAGATCGCCGAGCACCGCCTGTCGACCCGCCGAGGGATCGACCTCGACACGGGTGCCGACGAGGCGCGCGAGGCCCTGGGTGAGAGCCTCTGGGAGCTCGTTCGCCCCGAGCGCGAGCGACCGAGCTACCACTTCGCGAGCGGCCTCAGCCTCCCGGAGCTCCGGGCGACGGTCGAGGCGCTCGAGGCCGTCTGATGGCGATCTCTACACTCTCGCTCGACGAGGTCGGCACGCTCTGCGACCGCGTGCTCACCGAGGTCGAGCGCGCAGTCGTCGGCAAGCGGGACGCGCTCGAGCTCGTCCTGCTGGGGATCCTCGCCGACGGGCACGTCCTGATCGAGGACTTCCCCGGCCTCGCGAAGACCCTGATCGCGCGCTCGTTCTCGCAGGCCACGAGTCTGCGCTTCTCGAGGATCCAGTTCACGCCCGACCTGATGCCCTCCGACGTGACCGGCTCCTCGATCTACAACCAGCGCTCGGCCGAGTTCGACTTCCGGGCCGGCCCGATCTTCGCCAATCTCCTCCTCGCCGACGAGATCAACCGCGCTCCGCCGAAGACGCAGGCGGCGCTGCTCGAGGCGATGCAGGAGCGCCAGGTCACGATCGAGGGCTCGACGCACCTCCTCGAGCGGCCTTTCCTCGTGCTCGCGACCCAGAACCCGATCGAGTACGAGGGGACCTACCCGCTGCCCGAGGCGCAGCTCGACCGCTTCCTGCTGCGGATCCGGGTCGGCTACCCGTCTCGAGAGGACGAGTGGGGGGTCGTCGCGCGGCGGCTGGAGCGCGGCACGGACGACGTCGAGCTCGAGCCGGTGGTCGACGCCCCGACCGTGCGGGCGATGCAGCGGGCGATCGAGACCGTCCACGTCGCCGAGTCGGTCGGCTACTACGCCGTCGACCTGGTGTCCGCGACCCGCTCGAGCGCGAGCATCCAGGTGGGGGCGAGCCCGCGCGGGACGCTGGCCCTCGTCAAGCTTGCACGCTGCCGGGCCGCGCTCGCCGGACGGGACTACGTGACCCCGGACGACGTCAAGGCGATCGCCCCCGCGGCGCTCGCGCACCGCCTCGCCCTCCGCCCGGAACTGTGGGTGCAGCGGATCCGGGCGGAGGACATCGTGACCAGCCTCCTCGAGACGGTGCCGACCCCGGCGACCGAGGACGCGCTGCCCGCCGCCGGGTGATCAGGGCGGCGACTCCCAAGCTCGGGGCCTACGCCGGGCTCGCCTCGCTCGGGTTGCTCATGGCGCTCGTACTCGGCCGGCCCGAGCTGGTGGTGCTGGCGGCGCCCTTCGCGCTCATCGTCGCGCTCGGCGTCGCGCTCGCCCCGGACCCCCGTCCGCGGCTCTCGGTCCGCCTCGACCGCCAGCGCGTGCTCGAGGGCGACGAGGTCTCGGTCGAGCTCGAGCTCGAGTCCGAGCGGCCGATCGCACATCTCGAGCTCCTGCTCGCCCTGCCGGACGGGCTCGAGCTCGCAGGCGGCTCGAACCCGGTCGCCCTCCAGCTGCCGGACGCCGAGCCCCGGACGCTGGAGCTTCCCCTGCGGTGCGTGCGCTGGGGGGGCTACGCGGTCGGCAAGACCACGCTGCGAGCACGCGACCGCTTCGGCCTCTTCGTCTACGACGGGGAGCTCGACCTCTCGACGCCGCTGAAGGTGTACCCGCGCGCCGAGGCCCTGCGCGAGGCGATCCGGCCGGCCGAGACGCAGGTCTACTCCGGGAATCAGGTCGCGCGCCATCGCGGCGAGGGGATCGAGTTCGCGGACCTTCGGCCGTTCGTCACCGGAGACCGCATGCGGCGGATCAACTGGCGGGCGAGCGCGCGGCGAAACGCGCTCTGGGTGAACGAGCAGCACCCCGAGCGAAACGCGGAGGTCGTCATCTTCCTGGACAGCTTCGCCGAGGCCCGCAGGGGCGAGTCCAGCACCCTCGACCTGTCGGTGCGCGCAGCAGCCTCGCTCCTCGCCGCCTACGTCGGCCACCGCGACCGGATCGCCTTCGTCAGCTTCGGAGGCATCCTCCGGTGGCTGGTGCCGGGCACCGGCCTGACGCAGCTCTACCGTGTCGTCGACTCGCTGCTCGACACGGAGATCACGCTCAACTACGCCTGGAAGGACGTCGACGTGATCCCCGCTCGGACGTTGCCGCCGCAGGCACTCGTGCTCGCGGTGACGCCGCTCCTCGACGAGCGCGCGGTCTCGGCGCTCCTCGACCTCCGGGGCAGGGGATTCGACCTCGGGATCCTCGAGATCTCCCCCGTCCCGTTCGCCGAGCCGGCGGCGAGCGAGTCGGAGGCGCTCGCGTCGCGGCTGTGGCTGCTGCGGCGCCAGGCCCTCCGGGCCCGGTACGAGCGGGCCGGCGTGGCGGTCGCCGAGTGGCGCGAGGGGACGCCGATCGCCGTCGCGCTCGAGGAGGTGACGGCATTCAGGCGCTCCGCCCGGCACATGCGCGTCTGATCCTCGCGGCAAGCGCGGTGCTCGCCGCGCTCCTCGTCGCCGGGGCGCCCGTGCTCGGTGCGGCAGGGCTCGAGCGTCTGGTTGGCCTGCTCGGTGTGGCGGGTCTCCTGCTCGTCTCGGCTGCGCTCGCCGCCGGAATGATCGGCCTCTTGCCCTGGGGCGTTGCCTCCCTCGGCGGGGAGTACGTGGCGTGGCTGCTCGTGCGAGGCGGCGAGGTCGACGACCGCGCACCGCTCTACGCCGGGGGGCTGTTGCTCGTGGCCGAGCTCGGCTACTGGTCGCTCGAGCACCGCGGCGTCGCCGTCTCGGAGACCCCGCTGACCGTCCGCCGCCTGCTCACCGTCGCGCTCGCGGTCAGCTGCTCGGTCGTCCTCGGGGCAGCGCTGCTCGGGGCCTCGGCCGTGGAGCTCGGCGGCGGGGTCGTCCTGGAGCTCGCCGGGGTGCTTGGCGCGCTCGGCGTGCTCGCGCTCGTCACGCGCCTGGTCTGGCGCGAGCGCCGGGAGCCCTGACGTCAGCCGTGCGACCGGTCGCGGTCGTCGGCAACCTCACGCTCGACCGGCGGGGCGCCGGCCCACTGCGACCGGGCGGCGGCCCGTTCCACGCGGCCCGCGCTCTCCGCCTGCTCGAGCGCCCTGCGATCCTCGTCGTCCGCTGCTCGGAGGGCGATCGGCCGGCGCTCCTGCCGCCGCTCGTCTCGCTCGGCCTGCCGGTGCATTGGCGGCCCGCAGCGCGAACCGCGATCTTCGGAATCGACTATGCCGGCGAGGAGCGCAGGCTCGAGGTCGAGTCGCTCGGAAGCCCGTGGAGCCTCGAGGACGCCGCCTGGGCCTCCCGACTCCTGTCCGGCTCCGACTGGGTGCACGTCGCACCGCTGTCGCGCTCGGACTTCGGCCCCGCGGCGCTCGCGGCGCTCGCCCGGGGCCGCCGGCTCTCGCTCGACGGCCAGGGGCTCGTGCGGGTGCCGCGTGAGGGGCCGCTCGAGCTGGACGCCGACTTCGACCGGTCGCTGCTCGAGTCGGTCTCGATCCTGAAGCTGTCCGAGGAGGAGGCCCTGGTCGCGGCAGGCGGCCTCGAGGAACGGGCCCTCCTCGCGCTCGGGGTGCCGGAGGTGGTCGTCACGCTGGGTTCGCGCGGGGCGATCGTGCTCGCCGACGGGCTGGCCGAGCGAATCCCCGCACGCGCGCTCCCGGCTACCTCGATCGACCCGACCGGGGCCGGTGACGCGTTCGCCGCCTCGTACCTCGTCGCACGGGCGGGAGGGTCCGGGCCGCCGGGCGCGGCGCGCTGGGCCTCGGGCGTCGTCCAGGGCCTGCTCGGAGGGCGGCTGCGCTGAAGGCGATCGCGCACACCGTCGCCGGCACGTTCGCCGTTGACCTCGACGAGGAGCGGGTCCTCGACGAAGAGCCACTCCCAGTCGTGGTCCCCGAGCCGCCCGTCCTCTCGCTGCCCCGCCTCGTGGCCGCCGCCTCCTCGGGCTCGACGGTGGTGGCGGTGCTGGCCCTGCGCCCGCCGCTCGCGGTCTCCCACGACGCCGGCTTGACCTGGCGCGAGAGCGGCCGCGGGCTCCCAGCCGGCCGGGCGGTCGCGATCGCCGACGACGATCCGGACACGATCCTCTACGCCGCCCGGAACCGCCTCTATCTCTCGCGCGACGGCGGACGGTTCTGGCAGGCGGTCGCGGTCGAGCTGCCCGAGATCGAGGCGGTGGCGCTGATCGGCTAGGCCGCGAGCAACCCGGTCACGTACATGATCGCGATGCCCGAGACGAAGCCGCCGATCACGTAGCCGGACGAGAGCGGCACCGGCGCGCGGCGGATGATGAAGCGCGTCACCTCGACGACGACCTCGAGCGCCGCGCCCGCGGCGGCGGCGAAGAAGAGGACGCCGAGGACGTCGTTCGCGAGGAAGCCGCCGATCCAGGCGCCGGGGATCGTGGGCGCGCCCGCGAGCACCACGAGCCCGAACAGAGCCGGGAGGCTCGCCGAGTGCCCCCGCTCGGCGACGGGAGCCGCGATCCCGAGCCCCTCGGTGATGTTGTGGATCATGAAGCCGACGATCAGAAAAGTCCCGAGCGTCAGCTCGCCGAGCGCGAAGGACGACCCGATCGCGAGCCCCTCGCCGAGGTTGTGCACGCCGATCCCGATCGCCACGAGCGTGGCGAGCGCCAGCCCGCCGAGGGCCCCGCTGCCGTCACGGCTCCTGCGGGCCAGGTGGCTCGAGAGGAACGTCAGCGACAGGTAGCTGACCGCGACGCCGAGCAACACGAGACCTGCACCCCCCACGCCGCCGGGAAGGCCCGCCTGGAGCGAGAAGGCCTCGGAGAGCGCCTCGACGCCGAGGAAGGTCAGGAGGCCGGCGGTCAAGGCCATGAACGCCGCCAGCCAGCGGGGGTCGGCGCGCCGCAGTGAGGGCAGCCACAGGAGGCCCAGCGAGATCGGGACGATCCCCACGAGGAAGCCGATCGCCGCGTAGCCGAGCACGCTCCGGCCCGAGGCCCCCGGCGTCTCGACCGCCGCGGCGATCGCCTGGGTGGTCTGGATGCCGCTCGAGCTTGTGACGCCGACCGAGATCGGGTCGCCCTCGACCCAGTCGTAGGCGACGCGGATCGTCGTCGAGCGAAGCCGCTTCAGCGTCCTCGGCCCGTCGAGCGAAAAGGGCACGATCGCGTCGTCGACGGTCACGGTGCCGATCGTCAGCTCCTCGCGCTGCGGGTTCGTGACGCGAATTCGGATCTCCCCGGGGTCGAAGCTCACGCGCCGGATGTCGAACTCGTCCGCCGGCGGCGGGTTGCGCCCGACCAGGTCGAGCAGCGAGTCCCCTGCGGTCGCGAAGAGGCCGACCGCCCCGACGAGGAGCACGATCGGGACGAGTGCGAGGAGCCGCCAGCGGGCGCTTCCGCCCGGGGCGCGGGCGGCGGCGGCGGTGCTCTCCATCAGTCGACGACGTCGAAGAAGCCCATCCAGCCGAGCTCGGTGAACTCGGACTGGTGCGCGTGGAACATGAACTGGCCCGCGTTGTGGAAGTCGATCTCGATGATCCCCCGCTGGCCCTGACAGAGCATCACCGTGTCCGTGTACTCGAACTGGTCGGTGGAGCCCGTCGGGTAGTAGCGGAAGAACTCCCCGTGCAGGTGAAACGAGTTGATCAGGTCGAACTCGGTCAGGTTCGCGAGGTAGATCCGCACGGTCTCGGAACGCCGCACCCGGATCGGGTACTTCGCGTAGTAGAAGGCGAGCCCGTTCACCGAGTAGAAGTTGTTCTCGCCGTCGCCGTCCGTGTCGTAGCCGTTCATCACCATCACGAGCTCCTGCGCGGGCTTCCGCGGCTTCGGCGGATCGACGATGAAGGCGCCGTAGAGGCCCTTGTGGATGTGCTTCTTCAGCGGCGTCGTGTGGCAGTGGTACAGGTGGAGCCCGTAGGGGCGGGCCTGAAAGTCGTAGGTGAAGCTCTGGCCGGGGGCGACGATCTCGAAGACCCCGTCCATGTTCGACGGGTGGATCCCGTGGAAGTGGATCGTGTGCGGGTGCGAGCCGCCGTTCGTGAACTTGACGCGCAGCCGGTCGTCCTCGGTCGCGCGGATCACGGGGCCGGGGACGGTGCCGTTGTAGGTCCAGGCCGCGAAGGTGACCCCGGACGCGACCTCGAGCTCGCGGTCGACCGCGACGACGTCGTACTCGCGCAGGCGGCCGGGGCGGTGCGGGAGCACGGGCGGCGGGACGAGCAGCCGGTCGAGCTCGTGGGGCCCACCCGGGGCGGGCACGTCCGCACCGATCATGGCCGCGTGACCGAGCACGGCGTGCTCGTGACCGCGATGCGTCATCGGAGCCCTCGCCGACGCGAGCTGGGCATCGCCGGGGAGGGCGAGCTTGCAGAGCGGCGCGATGGCGAAGGGCGCTGCGCCGAGGAGCACGTCGCGGCGACTGAATTTAGTCATGGCGAAATTGTATATTAGAGGAGTGGAGAAAGCACCGAGTGAGGCGATTCAGGACTACGTCCGCGAGATCTACAAGCTCCAGCCGGGCGGCAGCCGCGTCTCGACCTCGGCGATAGCGGCGCGGATGGGCGTTGCCGCGCCCTCGGCGACGGCGATGGTGAAGCGACTGGCCTCACTCGGTCTGGCCGAGCACGAGCGCTACCACGGGGTGGTGCTGACCGAGGCCGGCACGAGGGTCGCGCTCGAGGTGATCCGACACCACCGGCTGCTCGAGCAGTACCTCGTCGACACCCTGGGGCTGCCGCTCGACGCCGTCCATGCCGAGGCGGACCGGCTGGAGCACGCCCTCTCCGAGGAGCTCGAGGCGCGGATCGACGAGTCGCTCGGCTTCCCGACCCACGATCCGCACGGAGATCCGATCCCGAGCCCCGAGCTGGAGCTGGACGCCTCCGCTCTTCGCCCCCTGGTCACCCTCGAGCCCGGCGAGGAGGCGATCGTCCGCAGGGTGCCCGATGGCGACGCGGGCCTTCTGCGCTACCTGGCGAGCCTCGAGCTCGTCCCGGGGGCAACCGTGGAGCTCCGCCAGGCCGCGCCCTTCGGCGGTCCCGTGACCGTGCGAGCGGGAAGCGGCGAGCACGCGATCTCACGCGAGCTCGCCTCGCGCATCGGCGTCTCCTAGAGCCGGAACTCGCCGCGCGCGACGACCACGGCCGAGCCGCCGACCTCGACCGCCTCGAGCTGCTCGGCGCTCCCCACGGCCCGCGCGTAGAGGGTCGAGGGCCTGCCCACCTCGGCGCCCTGCGAGATCTCGATCTCGTCGCCGAATGAGATCCGGCCATGCCGGGCGAGGTGGAGGGCGAGCGGCCCCGCCGCCGAGCCCGTGGCCGGATCCTCCGGGACGCCGCCGCCCGGAGCGAACATGCGCGTCTTCCAGCGCGTCCCTTCGCCGGCAAAGCAGTTGATGCCGAGCGTCGCCGACAGCCGGGCCAGCGAGACGAGATCGGGCTCGAGCGCCGCGACTGCGTCCCGGCCCCGCAGGCAGACGTAGACGTGCGGGATGCCGTTGTCGTAGAGCTCGACCGGTAGCTCGGAGCGCTCGAGGCCGAGCCCGGCCAGCAGGGCCCGCTCATCGGGGAACGGCCCGATCGTCGGGAGCGGCTGCGACATGCGCCCGAAGACGATCTTCGGTCCCTCCCGCTCGAGGCGCACGGGTACGACGCCGCTGCCGGTCTCGAG
>JACDAS010000007.1 GCA_013695295.1 Actinomycetota bacterium
TTCGTGAAGAGGCCGACCGCGGCCGCGGCCTGGGCCTCGGCGTCGGCCGGTGCGAGCTCCGCGGCGGCCTGGTACTGCCGCCGGGCCGAGAGCGGCCGTCCGAGCCGCTGGAGGGCGACCCCGTAGAGGATCTTCGCTCGCGCGTCCGGGCGGCCGGCTCTCGCGGCGAGCAGGGCGAGCTGGCGAGGCGGAGAGAGTCGGGCGAACCCCGGCGGGGGGCGAAAGGTGGGCACGAAGGTCGGCAGGCCCGGTGCGAGCTTCGGATGGAGCAGGTCTCCCGCGCGCACAGCCGAGGCCGAGTCCGGCTGCACCCGGACCGCCGCGCGCCAGGCGGCCTGGGCCTGAGCGTCGCGCCGGGCCCAGAAGAGCGCGAACCCCTCGTGGAGCCTGACGAGCGCGCTCCCGGGAAGCTCGCGTGCGAGCGCCTCGAGCCCGGTGAGCGTGCCCTCGGGCCATCGTGCCAGCGCAAGGCCGAGGCGAGCCTCGGGCGACGAGTAGCGCGCGAACGCGCCTCCGGCCTGCTTCCTGAGGCCCCGCGCGTACAGCCGCTGGGCGTCCCTGAGCGCGCGGGCCTCCGTGTCCACGCGAACGCCGAGGTCGAGGACGAGCGGCGGGGCGCCTGCGCGGAGTCCCCTGGATCTGGTCGGCTCCGGGCGATCCGCCGTCAGCGCGGTGGCGCCGACCGTCACCGCCGCAGCGGCGAGAGCCGCGGCGCCCACGAGCAGGTAGACGCGGCGCTCGGGGCTCACGCTCGAGACGTTACCGCCGGGGGAATGGCCGCCCGGCTCCCCGCGTTGACGAGAGAGCCGAGCTACCCTGGAATCATGTCCAACTACCGCGACCTCCTCCACCGGGCGAAGTCCGAGATCGACGAGATCGGGGCTGCGCGTGCCCACGAGCTCCTGGCCGGGACCGAGCCCCCGCTGCTCGTCGACGTGCGCGAGCGTGACGAGTGGGACGAGGGTCACATCCCGGGCGCTGCGCACGTCCCGCGCGGGTTCCTCGAGTCGCGGATCGAGCAGGTCGCGCCCGACCGGGCCCGGCCGGTGATCGTCTACTGCGCCGCAGGCAGCCGCTCGGCTTTCGCCACGAGGACCCTGGGCGAGCTCGGCTACGAGGACGTGGCCTCGCTCGAGGGCGGCTTCGCGGACTGGAAGCGAAACGGCTTCGCCACCGAGGTCTCGCGCTCGCTCTCCTCGGGCAAGCGGACGCGCTACAGCCGGCACCTGCTGATCCCCGAGGTCGGTGAGGAAGGTCAGCTGCGACTGCTCGACTCGCGCGTCCTGCTGATCGGCGCCGGCGGCCTTGGCTCGCCGGCCGCGCTCTACCTCGCGGCGGCCGGAATCGGCAAGCTCGGGATCGTCGACGCCGACACGGTCGACGAGACGAACCTCCAGCGTCAGATCCTGCACGCGACCGACCGGCTCGGCGAGGCGAAGACCGAGTCGGCGAAGCGAACGCTCCAGGGCCTGAACCCCGACGTCGAGGTCGCGGCCTACCGGGAGCGGCTCACCTCGGAGAACGTCGAGCGGATCCTCTCGGCGGGCTGGGACGTGATCGTCGACGGCGCCGACAACTTCCCGACGCGCTACCTCGTCAACGACGCTTCCGTCTGGCACGGCATCCCGGTGGTGCACGGCTCGATCTACCGCTTCGAGGGACAGGTGACGGTGTTCTCCCCCCGCCGCGCCGCTCGCGGTGCCGCGGTTCAGGATGCACGTCCCGGGGGCGAGCATCCGTCCGAAATGAACGGACGAGCGGTCGACGGAGCTGCTGCCGATGAGGGCGGGCCCTGCTATCGCTGCCTCTTCCCGCAGCCGCCGCCGCCCGAGCTCGCGCCGAGCTGTGCAGAGGGAGGCGTCCTGGGCGTGCTGCCAGGGATCATCGGCTCGCTCCAAGCGAACGAGGCACTGAAGCTCGCCCTCGGGATCGGCCAGCCGCTCGTGGGTCGGCTCGTGCTGTTCGACGCGCTCGCGGCCTCCTTCACCGAGGTCTCGGTACGCCGCGACCCCGACTGCCCTGTCTGCGGCGAGTCGCCCTCGATCACGGAGTACGTCGACTACGTCGAGTTCTGCTCCGGCCGCCCGGTGGTCGCGTGAGCTCGATTCGGATCCCGCCCGCACTGCGCGCCGAGGGCGGCGGCGAGGCGCGGGTCGACGCCGACGGCGAGACCGTCCGCGAGCTCCTCGACGACCTGATGGCCCGGTTCCCGAACCTCCGTGAGCGGATCTTCGCCGGGGGGGAGATAGCCTCCTTCGTCAAC
>JACDAS010000010.1 GCA_013695295.1 Actinomycetota bacterium
CGGGCCCGCGAGGTGCTCGGCTGGGAGCCGGAGATCGACCTGGAAGAGGGCCTGCGCCGGTGGGTGGCGGCGCTGGGACGAGAGCCGGTCCGTGCGTAGGAGCCTCCTCGTCGCGGCGGCGGCCCTCGCGGTCGTCGCCGGCCTCAACGCGCAGCCCACCCCGGCCTCGCCACGCTTTCAGATCGGGATCTTCGACGACGGGCAGACGCTCTTCAACGGCGAGCGGGCGTTCCCGCTCTTCACGCAACTCCGCGTCCAGGTGCTCCGGATCAGCCTTCGCTGGGGTGGGACGAACGGTGTCGCGCTCCGGCGGCCGACGCGCGCCGCGGACCCTGCCGACCCGGCTTACGACTGGCGCGCCTACGACGCCGCGGTCGAGCGGGCGAAGTCGGCGGGGATCGAAGTCGTCTTCTCGATCGTCGGCACGCCGCGCTGGGCAAACGGGGGCGCGGGCTTCAATCGGGTTCCCTCGAGCTTCGAGGACCTCCGGAAGTTCGCCTACGCGGCGGCGCTGCGCTACAGCGGCACCTACGAGGCGACCGAGCAGCGGTTCCTGCCCGCCGTGCGACGGTGGCTGGCCTGGAACGAGCCGAACAACCCGGTCTACCTGAAGCCGCAGCTCGTGCGCGAGCAGGGCCGCGTCGTCTACCGCAGCGCGATCGACTACGCCCGGATCTGCAACGCGATCTACGCGGGCGTGCACGGGACCCTCCTGGCCGGCGAGAAGGTTGCGTGCGGCGTCACCGCTCCGCGCGGAAACAACGACGCCTCGAGCTCGCGCCCCTCGGTCTCCCCGCTCGCGTTCCTCCGCGCGGCCAAGAAGGCCGGCATGGCGCGCTTCGACGCCTACGCGCACCATCCCTACTACGGCTTCCGCACCGAGACCCCCCGGACGGTGCCGCACAAGCCGGCGAACGGGCGCCAGGCAACGGCGGTCACGCTCGGCAACATCCAGGCCCTCGTCGACGAGGTGACCCGCCTGTACGGGCAGAAGCGGCTGTGGATCACGGAGTACGGCTACCAGACGAATCCGCCCGACCTCTTCTTCGGCGTCTCGTGGAACCTGCAGGCCTCGTACCTGAAGCAGGCCTTCGCGGTGGCGCGCGCCCATCCGCGGATCGACCTGATGCTGTGGTTCCTGCTCCAGGACGAGCCCGCGGTGTCGGGCTGGCAGTCCGGTCTCTACACCGTCCGCGGGCAGCAAAAGCCGGCGTTCCGGGCCTACCAGAGCCTGCGGCGCTGACCCTCCCCGCTGCCTCGACGCTGCCGCGGCGGCTCGCGGGCCGGGTGTCGCGGCGCAGCCGGAGACGCAAGCTGGAGCTCTTCCTGGCCGAGCTCCAGCCGGCTGCGGACACGACCGTGGTCGACGTCGGCGTCAGCGACGGGGGGTTCGGCGAGGACGCCTACGGCACGCACAACTTCTTCGAGGCGGCCTACCCCTGGCCCGAGCGGATCACGGCGGTATCGACGCAGTACCTCGAGCGGTTCTCCGAGTCGTTCCCCGCCGTGCGGGCCGTGCGCGCCGACGGGCGGAAGCTGCCGTTCGCCGACGGCGAGTTCGAGCTCGGGTTCTCGAACGCCGTGCTCGAGCACGTCGGCGACGGGGCGGCGCAGCGGGCGTTCGTGCACGAGCTCTGTCGGGTGGCGCGGCGCGTCTTCCTCGCGACCCCGAACCGGCTCTTCCCGCTCGAGGTGCACACACTGCTGCCGCTCGTCCACTGGCTTCCTCGCGCACCGAGGGAGGGGATCTACCGGGCACTCGGGCGAAACGAGGGGCTCGGCGTCGAGCTCCTGCGGCCACGGGAGCTGCTCGGGCTCTTTCCACGAGGTTCGAAACCGCGCCTCCTGCGCGCCGGGATCACGCTCGTGGCGGTGGCGGGGCAGCGCAGGTCGACCGACTAGGGTCAGACCCTCGTTTTCGCGGCGGCGCGGCTCGCGCTGCTGGCACGAGTGGCTCAGATCGCCGGACGGACGCTCGGCGGGCCGGCCCGGCCTTGCGCCTGGAGCAACGAGCGGTAGAGGAGATCGACGTCGTCGACCAGGCGCCCGACCGCGTAGCGCGGGAGCACCCGCTCGCGGCCGGCTGCTCCCATCCGGGCGCGCAGATCCGGATCCCCGGCGAGCCGCTCGAGCGCGGAGGCCAGCGCGTCGACGTCGCCCGGCTCGACGAGGAACCCGTCGACGCCGTCCCGGACGACGTCGGGCACGCCGCCGACGCGCGTCGCGACGACGGGCCTCTGCGCCGCGAGGGCCTCGATCGCGACCACCGGCGTGCCCTCGTTCGCGGAGGGCAGGACGAAGGCGTCGAAGGCTGCGAAGAACGCCGAGACGTCGTCCTGGTAGCCGAGGAAGAGGCAGTGGCGGGCGATCCCGAGCGCGCGAGCTCGATGCTCGACGTGGTCTCGATCGGGCCCGTCTCCGACCATGCAGAGGCACGCGTCGACACCCCGCTCGCGCAGGCGCGCCAGCGCGAGCAGGACGTCGTCCGTCCGCTTGACGCCGGTCATCCGCCCGACCCACCCGACCGTGAACCGCTCCGGCCCGATGCCGAGCAGCCGGCGCATCGCCGCGCCCTCGTCCACCCGCGCAGGGACGCGCTCCTCGAGGGCGATCCCGAGCCGGACGACGGCGAACGACTCCCTGGGGGCCACGCCGAGCGAGACAAGGTCGTCGCGCACCTGCGGGCTGACGGCGACCAGCGCCGTCGCCTGCCGGGCGAGCCAGCGCTCGAGCAGGCGGAACCCCGCCGCGCGCGCCGGCCCGAAGTACCCGCGCAACACGTGCCCGTGGAAGGTGTGCACGACGACGGGCGGCCGGGCGCCACCGGAGAGGAGCGCCGCGAGCCGCCCGATCGCGCCCGCCTTGGCCGTGTGCGTATGGAGGATGTGCGGGCGCTCCTGCCGGATGATCCGTGCGAGGCGGAGCACGGCGACGGCGTCGCGGAGAGGCGAGATCTCGCGGTGGAGCTGGTCGATCGTCCGCACCGGAACGCCCAGCTCGTCGGCCACGAAGGCCATCGAGCCCTCGCCGCGAGCGAGGGTGCCGGCGACGAGGGTCGTCCGGTAGCCGCGCTGCTCGAGGCCCGCGGTCAGGTACGCGACGTGGAGGGCCGGCCCGCCCATGTTGAGGCGCGCGATCACGCGCAGGATCCGGACGGGGCTCTCGCTCACGGTCGCGAGAGCAGCGAGTCGACGACGAGCCGGAGCCCGTCCTCCAGGCCGACCCGCGGCTCGTAGCCGAGCACGCTACGGGCGGCGGAGACGTCGGCCCAGGAATCGCGGACGTCACCGGGGCGCGGCGGCAGGTAGCGCCGCTCGACCGGCCGGCCGAGGATCGAGCCGATCGTCCCGGCCAGCGTGTTGACGCTCTCGGGCGTCCCGGCCGCGACGTTGAAGATCCGCCCGCTCACCCCGGGTGCGTCGCCGGCGAGCAGGCTCGCCTCGACCACGTTCGCGACGTAGGTGAAGTCGCGCGACTGCTCGCCGTCGCCGAAGATCGTCACCGGCTCCCCCGCGGCCACGGCGGTGACGAAGAGCGGCACGACGGCCGCGTACTGGGAGCGCGGGTCCTGGTTCGGGCCGAAGACGTTGAAGTAGCGCAGCACGACCGTCTCGAACGACTCGTAGACCCGGCTGAAGCTGACGCAGTAGCGCTCGGCCGCGAGCTTCGCCACTCCGTAGGGCGAGATCGGGTCCGGGGGCATCGACTCGCGACGAGGCAACTCGCCCCCGCTCCCGTAGACGGACGAGGACGACGCGAAGACGACCCGTCGCACGCCCTCGTCGCGGGCGGCGAGGAGCACGTTCAGCGTGCCGTCGACGTTGACCGCGTTCGAGGTGAGCGGATCCTGCACCGAGCGTGGCACCGAGCCGAGGGCGCCGAGGTGGAAGACGAGCTCGGCGCCGCGAACCGCGGCGTGGACACGCTCGTAGCTCCGCAGCTCGCCCTCCACGACCTCGACGTCGTCGAGGTAGGGCGCGAGGTTGGCGCGGTTGCCGGTGGAGAAGTTGTCCAGGACGCGCACCCGGTCGCCTCGGTCGAGGAGCGCCGGCACGAGGTTGGAGCCGATGAATCCGCCGCCGCCCGTGAGCAGGATCTGCCGGCTCACGCGGGCGCGACTCCCGCGCGGACGTGGTAGTTGAGGAAGAGCGTGCCGGGATTCGGCTCGCGCAGGAGCGCCGAGCGGCCGTCGATCAGGGGCCCGAGCCGGTTCAGCGCACGGATGACGCCTCCTCCGAGCGACGTCAGCCCCGTGCGCTTCGCGCTCAGGTGGACGTACATCGCGAGAACGGTGGTGACGCAGGAGCCGGTGCCGGCGCAGGGGGTGACGGTGAGCTCCGCCCAGGAGCCGTTCCGCTCGAACAGGGTCTGCAGGCCGGCGTGCGTCCAGCGCCACAGGTCGACCGGATTCGGGTGGTAGACCATCACGCCGTGCGTCGAGGCGAGCACCCGCCCGCCGGGCGCCGTGACCCGCCGGAGCTCGCGGACGGCGCGAGCGGGGTCGGCGCAGTGCTCGAGCACCTGGTTGCAGAGGACGACGTCGAAGCTGCCGTCGGGGACGGGCAGGTCCTCGGCCGTCCCCACGAGCTCGGCGTCCGGATGCACGGGGTCGACGCCGACATACTCGCCTGCGTACGGCTCGAAGAAGGGGTAGTACGGCTTCGCCCCGCAGCCGACGTCGAGCAGCCGGTAGCGCCCGAGCGACCGCGAGGCGTCCCGGGCCTCTTCGCGCAGCCAGGCCGAGAGGGGAGCGAGCACCCAGTAGGTGGGGGCGCTACGGGGAGGGTGCCGGCGCCCCTCCGCAGGCCAGGTCTCAGCCCCACGCATGGGCCCCCCTCACGGCGGCGACCGCCAGGCCGAGGGCGAGCCATTCGAGCGCGTCGAGCGGGATCCCTGCGACCAGGCCGTTCGCGCTCCAGACCGCCGCCGCGACGAGCAGCCAGACGAGGGCGACGAGCGCGGTGGCTGCAGCGGGTGGCGGGGCGCGCAGGGCGATGCGGGCGGCCGTCGCGAGCCCCGTGAGCAGGAGCCCGACGAAGAGGGCGGCGCCCACGAGGCCGAGCTCGGCGAGCGCCTGGACGTACGCGTTCTGGATCCCGTAGGGATGCTCGGGTGAGGGGAACGCCTTCGGCGCCGTCCCGGGAAAGCGGCGCCTGGCCTCGGCGAGATGCGGCCCGTACGTCTCCACCTCGCTCGAGGCCTGCCAGCCCGCCCCCAGCACGGGCGCGTCGCGAAAGATCCGCCAGCCGATGTAGACGAGCACCGTGCGCTGGCCGTACGACTGGACGTCCTCGCGCGTCGTCCGCTGCTCGGTCCTGACGCCGAGGAAGCGCAGGAACTGGTCGAAGTCCTGACCGCGGAGGACGAGCACCCCCCCGACGACGACGACCGTGGCGGCGATCACCGATCCGAGGCGCCGCAGCTCGAGCGTCCCGCGCCGGCGAGAGACCGCGATCACGATCACGGCTGCCGCAACGACGCCGATCGCGCCCGCGCTCGAGCCCGAGAGGATGAGGCCGAGGCCGCCGGCGACACCGGCCGCGAGAGCGGTCGTCCGCGCAAACGGCCAGGCCCGCCCGAGCGCGAGCGCCGCGAGGCCCAGCGAGAGAGCGGCTCCGGAGAGGGCCGCGAAGTCGTGGTGGCCCAGGAAGGACGGCTGCCGCCGGCCGGCCGGCCACGCGTCGACCACGTCGGCGCCGAGGAACTGCCCGAGGGCGAGCACCGTCGCCGCGGCGGCCCAGACCGCGAAGCCGGCGAGCGCCACCTCGACGTCCCGGCGGCTGCGGACGAGCAGCGCCGCCGCGACCGCCAGGAGCGCGTACTCGGCGAACTTCGCCGCCGTCACCGCGTGCGTCGCGAGCCGGTAGCCATCCTCTCGCGCGCCGAGGATGGTGCCGACGCCGACCATCGCGAGCAATCCCCCGGCGGCGATCCACACGGCACGCCCTCGGCG
>JACDAS010000020.1 GCA_013695295.1 Actinomycetota bacterium
TGCGACCTGATCGCGCTGAAGGACACCGTCGCGGGGACGCACGCGCGGCGCGCGTTCAACGCGGCGCTCGGCACCTCGACCAAGTGAGCGGCTTCGAGCTCCGGGCCTACGAGCCCGGGGACCGGCAGGACTACCTGCGCCTGCTGGAGGAGGCCTGGGTCGAGCGCGCCCTGCCGCCGGCGGAGTTCGACTGGTGGTTCGACGGCAACCCGGCGGGGTCGCTGCGCTCGGTGGCGACGATCGGCGGCCGCGTCGTCGGGGTCGCGGGGCACTCGCTGCTGCGGATGATCCTCGGCGGCCGGGAGCGGCTCGCCACCTTTTCGGTCCACGCCACGACCGACGCCGCCGCGCGCGGCCGCGGCATCTTCGTCGCGCTCGAGCGCCGGCACGAGCAGGAGGCGCAGGAGCGGGGAGCGGCGGTCGTGCTCGCGTTCGCCTCGGCGCCGACGACCCCGCTCTTCCTCGGCCCGCTCGGCTGGACCGAGATCGCTCGCTACCGCATCTGGGCGCGGCCGCTCCGGCCGCGGCGGGGCGGCGCCGCGACTGTCGGAGCCCTGTCGGCGCAGGAGGGTGATGCGGCGAGCACGTGGCCGAACCACGTCGTCCGCGACCAGCAACACCTGCGCTGGCGCTTCGCCGAGTCCCCGCGGGGCTACAGATTCGTCCGCTCCGGGGCGGGCTACGCCGTGCTCGGCTCGAAGCGCTACGGGCGGCTCCGCGCCGCCGTCCTGGCGGACGTCGCGGCGCCCCGCGCCGAGCTCGGGCCGCTCCTGCGTGCCGTGGCCAGGGCCTCGAAAGGCTCCCACGCGCTGATCGGCGTGCCCTGGCGGGGCAGCCGGCCGGCCTTCCTCGCGGCCGGCTTTGTCCCCACGACGCAGGCGCTGCACTTCATGGGGAAGAGCCTCGCCGGCCGGCTGGACACCGACCCAGAAGCCTGGCGCTTCGCTCTCGGCGACACGGACTTCTTCTAAAGGCCCTGATGCGGCGCCTCGTCTTCATCACCCAGCAGGTCGACCCCGGCCATCCTGCGCTCGCGGCGACGGTGCCGAAACTCGCCGCCCTCGCAAGCCGGGTCGACGAGCTCGTCGTGCTCGCCGACGGGGCGGTCCCCGGCGTCCTGCCCGCGAACTGCCGCGTCCGCCCGTTCCGCGCCCCCGGCAGGCTCGGCCGCGGCCTGCGCTTCGAGGCTGCCCTCATACGCGAGCTCTCGCCGCGCCCGCAGGCCGTGGTCGCACACATGTGTCCGATCTACGCGGTCCTCTCGGCCCCGATCGCGCGGCCGCTCGGGATTCGCGTGCTGCTCTGGTACACGCACTGGAATGCCACCCGCACCCTCCGGCTTGCGGAACGGCTCGTCTCGGACGTCGTCAGCGTCGACCGCCGCTCGTTCCCGCTCGGCTCCCGGAAGGTGACGGCCACGGGTCACGGCGTCGACCTCTCGGAGCACAGCTGCCGGGAGGCCGGCCAGGGGGAGGGGTTCCGGCTGCTCGGGCTCGGCCGGTACTCGCCGGCCAAGGGTCTGGAGACCGTGCTGCGCGGCCTGCGTCTCGCGATCGACCAGGGTCTCGACGCCCGCCTCGTCCTGCACGGGCCGGCGCTGTCCACCGAGGAGCGGGGCCATCGCGCCGAGCTCGACCGGCTCGTGTCGGAGCTCGGACTCGAGGCGCGCGTTCGGCTCGGTCATGCGGTGCTCCGCGCCGAGCTCGCGCCGCTCTTCCAGCGTGCGGACGTCCTCGTCAACAACATGCGCGCGGGCGCGCCGGACAAGGTCGTCTACGAGGCGGCCGCGAGCTGCCTGCCCGTGCTGGCCTCCAACCCCGTCTTCGACGGGCTCCTGGACGGACTTGCGCCACCGCTGCGCTTCGACCGCGACGACCCGGCGTCGCTCGCGGAACGGCTGCACGGGCTGGCCGCGGTCTCACCGGAGCGGCGAGCCGAGCTCGGGCACATCCTCCGGGAACGGGTCGAGCTCGGCCACTCGGTCGAGCGGTGGGCCGACCGGATCCTCGAGGTAGCGGCCCGATGAGCTCGGCTCCCGTCCTGCACGTGCAGAAGGTTGCGGGCATCTCGGGCTCCGAGGCGCACCTCCTCTCGCTGCTCCCGCGTCTGAGAGACCGCGGCTTCGACATTCGGTTCCTGATGCTGCACGAGCACGAGCCCGGCGCCTGGGAGTTCGCGCGCGCGCTCAAATCGCGCGGGGTGCCGCTGGACGCGCTGCCGCTGACCGCCGACGTCGATCCGCTCGCGTTCCTCCGGCTGCTCGGCTACCTCGCCCGGCACCGGCCCCGGATCCTGCACACGCACCTCGTGCACGCCGACGCCTACGGGCAGCTCGCCGGGACGCTCGCCCGAGTGCCGGTGCGCGTGAGCACGAAGCACGGCTTCAACGAGTTCCGCGAGGGCCGGGCCTTCGCTTTCGGGGACCGCGCCGTCGCGAGCCTCGCCCACGTTCACGTCGCGATCTCCCGAGGGCTCGCGCGCTATCTGTGCGAGACCGAGGGCTTCGACGAGGAGAGCTTCCAGATCGTCCATTACGGAATCTCCCCCCGAAACGGCGCCGGCCCCTACCGAGACGAGGTGCCCCGCCTGCTCTGCGTCGGCCGCCTGATCCCGATCAAGGGTCACATCGTCCTGCTCCGGGCGTTCGCAGAGGCGAGGGCCTCGGTGCCGGGGCTCGAGCTCGAGGTCGCCGGCCGCGGGCCGCTCGAGCCGGCGCTGCGGGCGCTCGCGAAGGACCTGGGCATCGACGGCGCCGTGCGCTTCCTCGGCCACGTCTCGCCGATCCAGGCCGCGATCGAGCGCGCAGCCGTGATCGTCGTGCCCTCGATGGGCGAGGGGTTCGGGATGGTCGCGCTCGAGGCGATGGAGCGCGCGCGGCCGGTGATCGCCGCCGAGATCGGCGGCCTCGGCGAGCTGGTGCGCCACGGCGAGACGGGCCTCCTCGTGTCCCCCGGCGAGGCGGAGCCGCTCCGGCAGGCGATCGTCCGGCTGGCGGGCGACCTTCCGCTCGCCGAACGGATGGGCGAGGCCGGCCGAAGACGGGCGCTCCGCGACTTCCTCGAGGAGCGCTGCACGGACCGGACCGAGCTGCTCTACCGCGCCTCGCTCGACCCGGACTCGGACCGCGGCGCGCAGACCCGTTCGTACAGCTCGATCGTGCGCCGCGCCATCCGCTCGACCGAGAACTCCGCGCGCGCCCGCTCGTAGCCGGCCCGGCCGAGCGAGGCGGCCCGGCCCGGGTCCTCGAGAAGCTCGCCGATCGAGGTCGCGAGCGCCTCCGGGTCGTCGGGGGACACGAGGAGTCCAGTCTCGCCGTCGGCCACGAGCTCCGGAATCGAGCTGACCTCGCTCGCGACCACCGGCCGCGAGGCGAGCATGGCCTCGAGCAGCGCCAGACCGAAGCCTTCCCAGCGGGCGGGGTGGACGAGCAGCTCTGCGCGGTCGAGGTACTCCGCGACGTCGCCGACCCTTCCCGGGCAGAGCACGGCCTCCGCCACGCCCTCCGCCCGGGCGAGCGCCTCGAGTGCCGCTCGCTCGGGCCCCTCGCCGAGGACGAGCAGGACGGCGTCCGGATGCGTCCGGCGAACGCGGGCGAACGCCTTGATCGCCACGTCGAGACCCTTCTGCGGCTCCAGGCGCGCGATCGCGAGCAGGATCCGGGCGGTCTCGGGGATCGCGAGCGGAGGATTCGGGCCCCACGCCGGAGGTAGCCGGTCGAGTCCGTAGTGGATCGTCTCGACTCGCGCTCCGGGCAGGCCGACCCGCTCGATCGTGAACCGTCGCAGGGCGTCGGTGATCGTGATGACGGACGAGGCGCGGTGGGCGATCGCGCGCTCGACGAACCGGAACGGGCCGGTGCGAAAGCGGTCGTCGTTGTGCTTCGTCGAGACGAGCGTGATCGGCGTGCCGAGCGTGGCGAGGCAGCCGTGGAGGTCAGCGTGGACGAGGTGCGTGTGGACGAGGCGAGGCCGCAGCTCGCGCAGGACGCGACGCAGGCGTCCGGCGAGCACGGGATCGACGTCCAGGGAGCTCGGCAACCGGACGGCCGGGATCCGCGCGGCCTCCAGCTCCGCATAGAAGGGGTCGGCGCTTCCAGCCGGATCGTCGAGCCCGACGAAGGAGACCTCGAGCCCCGCGGCCGCGAGCGCCGGCAGCAGAGTCAGGACGTGCCGCTCCGAGCCCCCGATGCCCCCGATCCGCTGGAGGTGGACGACCCTCAGCGTCGCCGCCCCGCTGTGGAGCGACCGGCACGGACCCGGCACGTCGCGTCACCCATCGGTGCGAGTCTGCTCGTTACGATCGCTGTGGGGAGGAGGTTGGGGGTACCGGACCCAGGGGTGGAGAGCTCGCGCGGCGGCCCGTGACAAATCGCTCGAGAACGCGCGCCGCGGCCGCTCCCGCCAGGAGGGCGATCACAAGATCCCAGGCGACCCGGTAGCGGGTCGCGCCGACGAAGGCCATCGCGGCGAGCGTCTGGTACGCCAGCAATCCGGCGAGCAGCACCGCCACCCGCCTCGGGGCGAGGACGAGGCCGGCGAGGCCGAGCGCGTAGAGCGGGATCATGTAGGCGGGCTGCGCCCACGAGCGCGCGGTGTCGAGCGCCGTGCCCGCGCGGCTCCGGCCGGAGGTCCGGGTCGTCCGCGGGTTCCAGAGCATGCCGACGGCCTGGCTGGCCAGGCGGGCCTTCTCACCGGGGTGCTCGCGCCAGAAGTCGGACACGAGCCCGCGGTAGAGGCGCATCTGGGCGCATTCGTCGACCCTGATCTTCCTCCCCTGGGCGCGGTAGTAGCCCGCCGCCTGCTCCGGGGTCAGAGGCGCGCCCGGCAGATTCGGCACGTCGTCGATCCAGCCTCCGCGGTCGAGCACCCCGCGCGTGTGCAGGTTGTTCGCCTTCCAGAGGGCTTTCGTGTCCGTGGTCAGCGTGAAACAGCCGATCTGAACCGCGTTCCGGATCGGCCAGGCCGCCAGCGCGAATGCGCACGACACCACCAGGACTCCCGTGGCGAGCGCGAGCCGCCGGGTGAGCCCGAAGCGCCAGCCGAGGTAGGCCAGCAGGACGAGTGGCAGGAAGCTGAGCCGGGTGTTGCCGAGGATGGCGAGGCCGGTGACGACCCCGAGCGCCACGACGGCTCGGAGCGAACGGCGCTCGCCGGCGACGAGCGCGAGCAACACGAT
Organism: Actinomycetota bacterium; assembly: GCA_013695295.1. Taxonomy (GTDB): domain Bacteria; phylum Actinomycetota; class Thermoleophilia; order Gaiellales; family Gaiellaceae; genus JACDAS01. The sequence goes on from JACDAS010000020.1 coordinate 5,176, forward strand.
TGCCGCCGCGAGCAGCTGGTCGAGGATCTCCCGGTTGACGTGGACGTCGTGCCAGACGAGGTAGGGGTTGAGCGTCGCCAGCAGGGCCGCAGCGAGCCCCGCCCGGGGGGACACGAACCTGCGGCCGATCTCGTACACGAGCAGTGCGGTCGCGAGCGAGACGAGGATCTGCGCCAGGCCGATCGCGGCCCAGGAGCGGCCGAAGACCCAGTACACGCCGATCAGGAACCAGCCGTAGAGCGGCTGCGTCCAGGCAGACGGGATGCCCGGCACGAACCCGAACGTGCCGCTCGCGACGAACGTCGAGGCGAAGTCGTCGCTCTTCTCGGTGAACTCCGCGACGATGTCGCCTCGCTCGACGAGCAGGACGGCGAGTCGCGGGCAGACGGCGGCCGCGGCGACCGCGGCAAGCGCCCGGGCGTCGTTCACGGCCGTACGGCGGCGAATCCCGCCCCGGCCGCCACCGGCGAGGGCCGGGCGTCCAGATGGTGTCGCTGCCAAAGCTCGAGCATCAGCAGGCACCAGAGGCGGTGTCCGTGGTCGACCCGGCCCGCGCGGTGCTCGTCCAGCAGCCGCTCGACGACCGGCCGGCGGAGCTGGCCGCGCGAGCGAGCGGTCCCGTCCAGCAGCGCGTCACGGGCGAGGGCGTCCAGCTCGCCGCGGAACCAGCGGCCGAGCGGGACGCCGAAGCCGCGCTTCGAGCGGCGAGCCACCACAGGCGGAAGGTCGCCCGCGAAGGCCCGGCGGAGGGCGAGCTTTCCCCGGAGGCCCCGCACCTTCAGCGACTCCGGGAGCGCGAGACCCAGCTCGAGCACCTCGCGGTCGAGAAGCGGTGAGCGGAGCTCCAGGGAGTGGGCCATCGAGGCGCTGTCGGCCTTCAGCAGCAGGTCGTCTGGGAGGTAGGTCTCGATGTCCGTCAGCTGCAGCGCCGCCAGCGTGGAGCCGTGCGCGGGCAAGAGCACCTCGGCCGCCGCCGGACCGCGCACGAAGTCCTCGTGCCAGAGCTCGCCCCTCAAGGCCGTGGGAAACACCTCCACGAGCCGCGCGTACCGCGTGCCGGCGGGAGCTGCGGCGACCTCGAGGAAGCGGGCCGCGCGGTAGGCCACGGAACGCGGCTCGCGGCGGCCCACCGGCAGCG
>JACDAS010000031.1 GCA_013695295.1 Actinomycetota bacterium
GCCCCGGCCCGAGCGCGGGGGGTCGAGACGAGCGTGCGCAGCACGCCACCGTCACGGCGGCGGAGGCCGGCGCCGACCAGAACGTTCTCGAGCGCGGTCGAGCTGCCGAACACCGCGGTCGGCTGGAGCGTCCGCACGACTCCGGCGAGTGCGTGAGTGCGCGTCCCTCCGTGCGGCAGCGGCTTGCCGTGCAGGAGGAGCGTCCCCGAGTCGGGCGCGAGCGTCCCCGACAGGAGCCGCAAGGCGGTCGTCTTCCCCGATCCGTTCGGTCCGATCAGGGCCGTGACCGTCCCCGCGGCGAGGTCGAGGCTCAGGTCCTCGAGGCCGACGACCTCGCCGAATCGCTTCGTGAGGCCGCGCGCACTGAGGAGCGTCGGCCCCGGCCCCCGGCGGGGGCCACCCTGCGGAGGAGTGCTGAAACCGGGCCTCTCGAGGCGCGCCGGACCGGAGCGGAGCCGGTCGATCACCCACCGTCTGGAGCTGTCGACGACGTCCTCGCCGCCAACCGCGACGACGTAGAGGAGCAACACGGCTGCGACGAGGGTGTCGAGGCGGCCGGTGGCGAGTCCGCCTAACGCGCCGAGCCGGTCCGCGAGCCACAGGATCGCGGCGAAGACGAACGTGCCGACGACGGCGCCCGAAGCGGTGCGGGCGCCGCCGAGGAGCACGGCGACGAGGAGCGTGAAGGAGAGGAACGCGTCGTAGTCACCCGGGTCGGCGATGCCCGCGAGCTGGACGTCGAGACCCCCGGCGAGACCGCCTATCGCCGCCGAGAGCGCGAACGCCGCCAGGCGGAGTCTGGGCGCCGGGACGCCGAGAGCGCCCGCCGCGGCCGGCTGCTGGCGAAGCGCGGCGAAGCCGGCGCCGAGCGTCCCGCGGGCGAGCGCGGCGAAGGCGAGCAGCGCGAGCCCGATCAAGCCGAGAGCCAGCTCGAAGTGCACGGCGGGAGTGAGCTCCACGCCGAGCGCAGCACCCGAGGGAACGACGAGCCCCCGCGCGCCGCCCGCGAGGTCGGGGAACGCCAGCAGGGCGAGCAGGAAGACCCAGCTGACGACCCAGGTGCAGACCGCGACGAAGGCCGGCCTCAGTCGGAAGACGCCGGCGCCCACGACTGCTCCGGCCAGGAGCGCTGCGCCCGCGCCGCCGAGGCCGGCCAGCAGCGGGTCGAGATCGCCATGCACGCGAAGCTGGGCCGCACAGACCGCGCCGATCCCGACGAAGGCACCCTGGGCGAGGGAGGGCATGCCGGCGAGCCCGACCGCGAACGCGAGCCCCGACGCCGCGAGCGCTAGGTAGAGCGTCGCCGCGAGGCCGTCCAGCACGAGCGTGTCGCGCACGAAGACCGGGACGAGGGCGCCGAGCGCCAGCAGCGCGGCGACGACCCGACCCTGGACGCCGAACGCGCGGCGGGCGTCCCGGACAGCGTCCGAGACAGCGATCGCCGTCCGCATGAGCGCGCGCGTCACTCCTGCTCCTCCAGGGCCCCACGCGGCGGCCGCATCGCCACAAAGCAGAGGACGAGCGCGAGCGGGAGCACCTCGCGGTACTCGGCCCCCAGCTCGACGCCGAATACGGGCAAGCCCGCGATCGCCGCCTCCGCGACGCCGAGCCCGATTCCGGCGCCGAAGGCCTGCCAGAGCGAGCCGAAACGGACGAGCAGCGCCGCGACGAGACCCTTGAGACCGAGGAGGACGCCCGTGTCGACGTCGAACGGCCCGCTGGGAGCCGCCGCGACCGCGGCGAGCGCCGCGATCCCGCCCGCCAGCCCGAAGGCGGCCGCGACGAGGCGCGTCGCCGGGACACCGACAACGCGCGCTCCGTCGGCGTCCGCCGCGATCGCCTGCAGGCCTCGCCCGAAGCGCGTCCGGTCGAGCGTCGTGGAGGCGGCAGCCGCGAGCGCAAGGGCGACCGCGAGCACGAAGAACGCCCTGATCGGGATCTGGGCCTCCCCGAGGGAGAGGAACCCGTCCTCACCGAGGCGGCGAAACGGCAGCGGATCGGGAAAGACGTAGCTCGACCGGACGAAGACGAGGCCGATCGCCGCCTTGATCGCGAACGCGACCGCGAGCGTCGCCGCGACCCAGCCGATCGTCGAGCGCCGCTCCACGTACGGCTCAACGGCGTAGAGGTAGCTGCCTGCGCCCGCGACCACGCAGACGACGAGTCCGGCCACCAGCGCGGCAGCAAAGCGGCCGCCGCCCAGACTCGTCTGGCTGACCGGCCCCGTCCCCGCGGCCACGAGGAGGGTCGCGAACACCCCGAGGCCGACGAGGTCGCCGAACGCGAAGTGGACGATCCCCGTCAGGCGGTAGATGAGCGAGTGCCCGATCGCGACCAGGCCGTAGACCGCGCCGGCGGCGGACCCCGTCACGAGCACCTGGAACGCGAGCGACACTAGTCGGTCGAGTACTTCGGCTGTACCTTCTCGCCTCGGATCTGCGCAATCGCGTTGTTGGAGGCGATCGCGGCCTCGCCCATCCCGATCGTGATCAGCGTGATCTTGCCTTCGTAGCCCGCGACGTCGCCCGCCGCGAAGATGCCGGGCAGGTTCGTCTCCATCGTCATCGGGTTGACCCGGACCTGTCGCTTCCCCTCGAGCTCGAGGCCCCACTCGGCCACAGCGCCGAGGTGCGAGTGGAAGCCGAGCAGCGTGATCAGCGCGTCGCAGGGAACCTCGTGCAGGTCGCCCGTGGCAGTGTCCTCGACCGTCACCGCCTCGATCCGCCCGTCGCCGTGGATCCGGCGCACCTCGCCTGGAGCCAGGATGCGAACCCGGCCTTGCTCCTCCAGCCTGCGAGCCTCGCTCACCGAGGACTCGAGCGCGCGGAAGCGGTCGCGCCGGTGGACAAGCGAGATCGGCAGCCTGGCCGTGTCCTGCAGATCGAGCGTCCAGTCGAGCGCGGAGTCGCCACCGCCGACGATCACGCAGGCGAGGTCGCGGAAGAGCGCCTTCTCGCGGACGACGTAGTGCACGCCCCTGCCCTCCCAGGCCTCGATGTCCTCGATCGCGAGCTTCCGCGGCTCGAAGGCACCGTGGCCCGCGGTGACGATCAGCGCGCGAGACCGGTAGCGCCCGCCTTTGGAGGTCGTCAGCTCGAGCAGCTCCTCGCCGCCAGCCTGCACGCGCTCGAGCGTCTTCGCCTCCTCGCCGAGAACGACTTCGGCCCCGTACTGGAGTCCCTGCTCCGCACAGAGCTCGACGAGCTTCTGTCCTTGGATCTTCGGGTGCCCGGCCACGTCGTAGACGTGCTTCTCCGGGTACGTCGCCGCCACCTGCCCGCCCAGCTGCTCGAGGCTCTCGACGATCCGCACCGACGCGTCGCGGTGCCCGGCGTAGTACGCGGCGGCGAGCCCGGTGGGCCCTGCGCCGAGGATGGTGATGTCGACGACCCCGCTCTCGCTCACGGTGCGATGCTAACCGGCGGGCCGTGCGACGTCCGCAGCGCCTTGGCCACCCGCCGTTTGGGACGAGTCCCGGTGCCAGGCACCGGAGTCCCTTGGCGCGCTCGCTGGCCGAGTCCCGGTGCCAGGCCCCCGGAGTCTCCTGGCGCGCTCACGGTGTGGAACCGCTGTCCTGGAGAGCCAGGTCCCGGTGCCAGGCACGCGGACCTGGCCCCGGCAGGCGTGGCTCTCCCGCGCGCTTCTCCGGCTGGCCGCCGTGCGGGCGCCGCGAGGTCTTACATCACTGAAAGTCCGGGAGGACTTTCAGTGGCTACAGCCGGAGCCACAGCCGCCGGCGCTCGTTCCCTCGGGAAGCTCCTCCCCTTCGGGCACCTGGAACGAATGGCCGCACCCGCACGCCGACGAGACGTTCGGATTGTCGATTTTGAAGCCGGACTCCTGCAGCCCGTTCAGGAAGTCGATCGAGGCGCCGCGCAGGTACGGGGCGCTGTAGGGGTCGACGACGACGGGCACGCCGTGGAGCTCGAGCTCGTGATCGTCCTCCTGCGGGCCGCGGTCGAATCCGAGCGCATACTGGAATCCGGAGCAGCCGCCGCCCTGAACCGCAACCCGGAGCACCGAGACGTCCTCGGCAGGATCCTCGGCAATCAGCTCCCTGATCTTCTCGGCGGCGGTCTCCGTCAGCGTCAGAAGCGGGGTCGTCCTGAGCGGTTCGGCGAGCTCGGTCACAGGCTCATCGTAGCAGTACGCCTCTCCCTGACGCTCCCCTCCGTGGGGGCGAGTTTGTGACAGCTGCTGCTCGCTTCGTTGAGCCATTTCCCGGGAACCTCGTGCGCGGCCGGGACCTGCTACGTTCCCGGCTCCCGACGGGGAGGACGCGGGTGCTCGACAGCTGGCTGCCCTTTCTGATCTACGGCCTCTTCGCGCTCGCGATCCCGACGTCGATGATGGTAATGTCCTTCGTCTTCGCGACGCGCCCCTCGCGACGGAGCCGCGCGCGCGGGATCCCCTTCGAGTCCGGAGTCTCGGTGGGAGCCCCGCGTCTCCAGCGCTTCACGGTCAGCTTCTACCTGACCGCGATGCTCTTCATCGTCTTCGACATCGAGATCGTCTTCCTGTATCCGCTCGGCGTGATCCTCCACTCGCTCGGGTGGTTCGGCTTCTTCGAGTTCGGGTTCTTCATCCTCATCCTCGCGCTCGCCTACGTGTACATCTGGCGCAAGGGGGCGCTCGAGTGGCGGTGAAGCGGCTTCGAGAGCACGGCCTCCAGTCGGAGCGGCTGCTCTGGCCGACGAAGGGCCCGGGCGTCTTCGAGCAAGAGGTCGCCGAGCTCGAAGGGAGCCTCGGCCCGACGACGCTCGGGAAGGCCATTGCCTGGTCGCAGACGAAGTCGATGTGGCCGGACACCTTCGGGCTCGCCTGCTGCGCGATCGAGATGATGGCGATCGTCTCCGCGCGCTACGACATCGCGCGGTTCGGCATGGAGGCGTTCCGC
>JACDAS010000033.1 GCA_013695295.1 Actinomycetota bacterium
CGGAGCGAGCACCCGCGGGAGCGGCGAGCATCAGGCCCAGGGAGAGCGCGAGCAGAAGCGGTCCAGATCTCATCAGAAAGCCTCCGTGTCGGTCGTTTGCGAGCCGCGCGACTCTAGCTCGCGCTGAAGCGCGCCGCCTCCGCCGACCCGCCGGTGGCGTCGCCGGGGCTGTAGGCGTGCGCGCCAGCGCCGGCAAGCCTGCCGCCGTCGACGATCAGGTACTCCTCGCGGATCGGGCGGCCGTCGAGGAAGCACTCCAGGATCTCCCGTGTGCCGGCGGCGTAGCGAGCCTGGGCAGAGAGGCTGGTGCCGGAGACGTGTGGGGTCATGCCGTGGTGAGGCATCGTCCGCCAGGGGTGGTCTCGCGGGGCCGGCTGCGGGAACCAGACATCGCCGGCGTAGCCGGCGAGCTGGCCGCTCTCGAGCGCGCGGGCGACGGCGTCGCGGTCGCAGATCTTGCCCCGGGCCGTGTTGACGAGGTAGGCGCCTCGCTTCATCCGGCCGATGAGCCGCTCGTCGAAGAGGTGCTCGGTCTCGGGATGGAGCGGCGCATTGATCGTGACCACGTCGCAGACCTCGACCAGCTCCTCCGCGGTCGGGTGAAAGGTGACGCCGAGCTCCCGCTCCTCCGCCTCCGGCAGGCGGTGGCGGTCCGTGTAGTGCAGGCCGACCTCGAACGGCTTCAGCCGCCGGAGCACGGCCGAGCCGATCCGGCCCGCGGCGACCGTGCCGACCTGCATCCCCTCCAGGTCGTAGGAGCGGCTGACGCAGTCGGCGATGTTCCAGCCTCCCTCGCGCACGACCTGATGCGAGGGCAGGTAGTTGCGAACGAGCGCCAGGATCATCATCACGACGTGCTCGGAGACGCTGATGCTGTTCGAGTAGGTCACCTCGGCAACGGTGATCCCCCGCTCGATCGCCGCCTGCAGGTCGACGTGGTCGGAGCCGATCCCCGCTGTGATCGCGAGCTTCAACTTCGGCGCCTGCGCGATCCGCTCGGCGGTCAGGTAGGCCGGCCAGAAGGGCTGCGAGATCACGACCTCTGCCTCCGGCAGCTCCCGCTCGAATTGAGAGCCGGGGCCGTCCTTGTCGGAGGTGACGATCAGCCTGTGGCCGCGCTGCTCCAGGAAGCTCCGCAGGCCGAGCTCGCCCGAGACGCAGCCGAGGAGCTCTCCGGGCCTGAAGTCGAGCCGCTCGGGCGAAGGAGTCGTCTGCCCGCCCGGGTAGCGGTCGATCTGCGGGACGTCGTCTCGCGGGTAGGGCGGCGGATACCCCTCGGCGGGGTCGTCGTAGAGGACGCAGAGGACGTTGGCCATCGCTCCAGTGAGCCTAGATGCTCGGGGGCGAATGTGGCGCGATCCTCGGCGATTCCGAGGCCGCTCTCAAGGCCTCCTTCCTCCGAGGTACCTCTGAAAGGCCTCCTCCTCCGAGGTACCTCTGACACACCTCCGAGGCGTGTCAGAGGTGGGACGGGCCCGCCACGTCAGAGGCGGGACGGGCCCGCCACGCGGCAAAGCGTGAAGGTTGGCGGCTCAAGCAATCTGCGTGGGGCGGCCAGGAAGGCACCGAGGCTCGCGCCGTGCGAGGATCGGGCGAACCGACACGGGAGGGCGCGCATGGTGGCACAGCTGACGACTGCCGAGCTCGAAGGCACGGCCGAGCGCGAGCTCGGCGCGAGCGAGTGGTGGCAGGTGGAGCAGCGGCACATCGACCTCTTCGCCGAAGCGACCGGCGACCACCAGTGGATCCACGTCGACCCCGAGCGCGCGGCGAAGGGGCCCTTCGGCGGCACGATCGCGCACGGCTACCTCTCGCTCTCGCTCCTGCCCGCCCTCCTCGACGACCTAATCGACGTGCCCGACGCGAGGATCGGCATCAACTACGGCATCGACCGGATCCGATTCACCTCGCCGGTGCCCTCCGGCTCGCGCGTGCGGGTGAAGGCGAAGCTGCTCTCGGGCGAGCGGAAGGGCGAGGGCGTCCTCTACAAGGTCGGCGTGGAGGTCGAGATCGAGGGCGCGGAGCGCCCGGCCCTGGTCGGCGAGGTCCTCTACCTCGCGATCCCGTGATCGGCCAACAGATCGTCCTTGCGGCCCGGCCCGAGGGGGAGCCGAAGGAGTCCGACTTCGCGCTGGTCGAGACGGAGGTTCCGACCCCCGGCCCCGGCGAGATCCTCGTCCGCGCGCTCTACGTCTCGGTCGATCCCTACCAGCGAGGCCGCATGAGCGAGGCGAGGTCCTACGCGAAGTCGGTCGCACTCGGCGAGGTGATGACCTCGCAGACCGTCGGCGAGGTGATCGAGTCGGACGACGATCGCTTCGCTCCCGGCGACGTCGTCGTCGGACAGCTCGGCTGGCAGGAGTACGCGGTCGCGCGCGGCAGCGCGCTCAGGCGCGTGCCGCCGTCGGTGCCGCCGACGCTTGCACTCGGCGTCCTGGGCGCGACCGGCCTCACCGCCTACTTCGGGCTCTTCGAGGTAGGCAGGCCCGTTCCGGGCGACACCGTCGTGGTCTCGGGCGCCGCCGGGGCGGTCGGGCAGGTCGTCGGGCAGCTGGCGCGTCTTGCCGGTTGCAGGACAGTCGGGATCGCGGGCGGGCCCGACAAGCTCGCGGACCTGACCGGCGAGTACGGCTACGACGTCGGGATCGACTACAAGGCCGACGACGTGAACGGCGCGCTCAAGGCTGCCTGCCCGGACGGCGTCGACGTCTACTTCGACAATGTCGGCGGCGAGCTCTCGGATCTCGTCCTGCGCCGGCTCGCGCTGCACGCGCGGGTCGTCGTCTGCGGGCAGGTCTCGCAGTACAACAACCAGACGCCCGAGCTCGGCCCGCGACTCCTCGGGCTGCTGATCGTCCACCGCGCGAGGATCGAGGGTTTCCTCGTGACCGACTACGCGCCGCGGTTCGGCGAGGCAATCCCGCGGCTCGCCGCCTGGCTAGCCGCCGGGAAGCTCCGCTACCGGGAGGACGTGACGGATGGGCTCGAGAACGCGCCTCGCGCCTTCATCGGGATGCTCCGCGGCGAGAACCGCGGCAAGGCGCTGGTGAGGGTAGCCGAGCCCGGCTAGGCGGCCGCGAGGAGCCCGTCCAGCGACGCGCTCGGCGCACCGTCGGCTACGAAGCCGCGATAGAGCTCGACCGAGCCTCCGAACTGGTCGAGCAGCCACTGCGTCGCGAGGAAGCGTGGGACCCGGTGCAGCCCGACCGTCGCCCGGTAGCTGCTCCAGAGCCATTCGGAGGGATCCGCGCAGAGCCCCGCCCGGACCGGGTTCAGCACGACGTAGCGGGAGACCTCGAGCAGGTGGCTCTCCTTCTCGATCAGGAGCGCGTGGTAGCGGCGCTCGACGAGCGGGCCGCGACGGCCCTGTCGGCGGTTGAAGCCGCGGGCGTAGCGGCTGAGGAGCGTGCGCATCCCGGTCGCGAGCGTTGGCTCCGGCGTCTCGAGCAACAGGTGGACGTGGTTCGACATCAGGCAGTACGCATGACAGATCCAGCCGTGGTCGCGTACCTGGCGTGCCAGCAGCGCGAGGAACCGCTCACGGTCGGCGTCGTTGACGAACATCGGCTCGATCGCCCTCGAGGTGACGTGGTAGATCGCGCCGGGCGCCTCGACACGGAGTGGCCAGCCCATGGCCTCCAAGGGTACGCCCGCTGGCGCCCCGGGCGAGTGCCGCCACTGCGCCGCCTTCGTGCCACCTCTGACACACCTCGGAGACGTGTCAGAGGTACCTCGGAGGAGTGTCAGAGGTAGTTCGGAAGAGCGAAGCTGCCGGAACGCGCAGGGCCGTAGATCTCCGGTTCGGCGGCGACGCCGCTACGTCGGCTACCTGCGCGGACGGCCCTCGTCGTACGACTTCACGTAGTTCGGCGGGAAGTTCGCCTCCGAGCCCTGCGCTGCCATCGCATCCACGTTCTGCATCGGGTGCTCCCGGTTGGAGCCGTCCTCGCGCTCGAACGAGGACTTGCGGATCAGCTTCCGCAGCCGGCGAAGAAAAGACGCCACCTCTGCATCGTAGCTTCACGCACAAGCGCCAGCGGGCTAGCGTCCGCCGCTGACGTAGATCACCTGCCCGGCGACGAAGCTCGCGTCGTCGGAGCAGAGGAAAGCGACCACGGAGGCGATCTCCTCCGGCTGGCCGACGCGGCGCAGCGGCGTCGCTTCCGCGGCCGCCTGCGCGACCTGCTCGAAGTCGACCCCCAACCGTTCGGCGATCGCCTGCGTCATCTTCGTGACGACGAACCCGGGGGCGACGCAGTTGACGTTGATCCCGAATGGCCCCAACTCGATCGCGAGCGTCGCAGCCATCCCCTGGATCCCCGCCTTGGCCGCGGCGTAGTTCGTCTGGCCGCGATTGCCGCGCGCCGACGTCGACGAGATGAGGACGATCTTGCCCGACTTCTGCCCGACCATGGGTTTCTGCGCCGCCTGCACAGAGAGATAGGTGCCGCGCAGGTGGGTCGAGATGACCGAGTCCCAGTCGTCGTCGGAGAGCTTGTGGATCAGATTGTCCCGGGTGATCCCGGCGCAGGTGACGAGGATGTCGAGACTGCCGAGCTCCTCCACCGTCCGCCTCACGGCCGCCTCGACCTCGTCGCGCTTCGTCACGTCGCAGGAGATCTGCAGGGCGCCGGTCTCGCTCTCGAAGCCAAGGTCGGTGACGGCAACCCTCGCGCCCTCGGAGGCGAAGCGCTCCGCGGTCGCGGCGCCGATCCCGCGCCCGCCGCCCGTCACGAGCGCAACCTTTCCCTCGAACCTCATGACGGCGTAGCGTATTCCGAATGCACGAGAAGCGAATCGAGATCCGCTGGCGGGATCAGGACGGGTACGCGCACGTCAACCAGGCCGTCTACCAGACCTACGTCGAGGAGGCTGTCGACGATTGGCTCCGAGGGGTGCTCGGCATCGAGGAGGGCGAGGTCTGGCACTACGTCGCGGCCCGCTTCGCGATCGACTACCGCAGCGAGCTCCGCCTCTCCGACCGGATCGCGCTCGCGCGCTGCCGACCCGAGCGGATCGGCACCTCGAGCGTCACAGTGCGCACGGACGTCCATGCACCTGACGGGCGCCTGGTCGCGGAGGCCGAGTCGGTGCTCGTCGCGCGCGACCCTGAGACGGGCTCGTCGCGCCCGCTCGCCGAGGGCGAGCGCGCCGCCCTGCTGGCCTACCCAGCCGCCTCGACCCCCGACTCCTCGCGCAGCACCGCCTCCACGAGCCCTGGGTAGCCCGCGTCGTCGGCGGCCTCCCAGCCCGGGGTCAGCTCGCGGCGGAGCAGGAGCTCGACGAGCGCCTCGGACGCTCCGTCCCGGACGAGGGACGCGGCCTGCAGCGCCCGCACGAGTAACCACACCTGGCGCCGGCCGTGCAGCGCGGCCCACTCAGGCTCCTCCAGGCAGCGCCTGAGTCGCGGCTCGAGGCGGGAGAGCGCCGAGTCGACGCGCCCGTCGGCGCCGGCGAGCCGCCCCAGCACCGCCTCGAGCGCGTCCAGCCGGGCCAGATCGCGCAGCACCTGGGCGCAGAGCACGTTGTGCGTCCCCTCCCAGCTCTCGAAGACGAGCGAGTCGCGAAGCAGGCGCGGCAGCGGTGAGAAGTCCTCGACCGTGCCGTTGCCGCCGAGCGCCTCGATGCCGCGGCGGGCCACATGCGTCCCGGCGAGCGCCGTCACGAACTTGTTCGCGCTGACGAGGATCCGGAAGCAGGTCGCCTCCCGGGGGTCCGGCGAGTCGACGAGGTCGGTTACCGCAAGCGTCGAGGCGAGGGCGGCGGCCTCCTCGACACGCATCACCGCGAGGTTCTCCCGCACGAGCGGAAAGTCCGCGAGCCGCTGCCCGAACGCCGTGCGATGTGCGGCGAACGAGGAGGCCTCCAGGTAGGCCCGGCGCATCAGGCCCGCCGAGCCGAGAGCGTTCAGCCAGCGCGAGGTGTTGAGCACGACGCCCGCGGCGATGCGGAAGCCGTCCTCGAGCGCCCCGATCGGGTACGCCTGCGCTCCGGCGAATTCGATCTCGCCGGTGGCGAGGGCGCGCGTGCCGAGCTTGTCCTTGAGCCGGCGCAGACGGAAGCCGTTCGGGCGTCCGTCCCCGGTGCGCCGCGGCACGAGAAAGCACCCGATGCCGCGCGTCCCGGGCGGCGCCCCCTCCGGGCGGGCGGTGACGAGGAACTGGTCGGCGTCCGCGACCGAGCAGAACCACTTCTCCCCGGAGATCCGCCAGGCCGCACCCGCGCGCACCGCGCGCGTCCGGTTCGCGCCGACGTCCGAGCCGCCCTGGATCTCCGTCAGGAACTGCGCGCCGCGCTGGCAGCGGTCGTAGTCAGGCTCGAGAAGCGGCGGCAGAAAGCGCTCCTGCAGCGCCGGCGAGCCGTGGGCGCGGAGCGCGCGGATCAGCCCCGCGGTGCAGGCGACAGGGCACGCGTGGCCGGCCTCGCCGGCGTGGGCGAGCAGGTAGAAGAGCGCCGCGGACTCGAGCGGCGGCGCGGCGAGCAGGCCGGAGGCCCACACGGCGCGGCCCGCCTCCGCGTAGGCAGGGTGGAACCGCACCTCCCCGAACTCGAGGCGTGGCCCCTCCCGCTCGAGCGCGAGCACCGCAGGGTCGACCACCTGCGCCACCACTGCGCCGAACGTCCGCAGGCCCGGCTCGAGCTCGGCCGCCCGCTCGCCGAGCCGTGCCCGTAGGGCCTCCTCGAGGCCCGGCGTCGCGTCGTAGAAGCTCTGCGGCCGGTCGGCCCGCCAGTGTTCGAGCGCCGCTCGCGCCTCGTCGTTCACCGCCGCGCGACTCTACTGCGATCCGGGACAATGGGCCGTGCTCCTTCACGACGCTCGAGCTCAAGGTCGGCTTCCTCCGGCCCTTCTGGACCGGGCTGCTCACGGCACGGGCGAGCATGATCGAGCGCGGCCGGACCGTCGGTCTCGTCGAGTGCCGGGTCGCCGGCCCCGACGAGCGCCTCGTCGCTCACGCGACCAGCACCTGCATGGTCCTCCGTGGCGATGCGGCGAGCGGACGCTGAGGAGTAGGCTCCGCGCGTGCGGCTGACGGACACTCCCGAGGAGGCCGCCTTCAGGGCCGAGGTGCGCGCCTGGCTTGCGGCGAACATCCCGACCGAGCTAGCGCGGGGACATCCGCGCGAGGACGTCGAGGCCGCGCGCGCCTGGAGCCGGAAGCTCGGCGAGGCGGGCTACGCCGGGCTAACCTGGCCCGAGGAGTTCGGCGGCGGCGGGGCGCCCTACAGCCACCAGGCGATCTTCCTCGAGGAGGCCGCGCGCGCCGGGGCGCCGCAGCATCTGGGCGTGATCGGCCTCGGCATGGCCGGCCCGACGATCATCGCGCACGGGAGCGACGAGCAGAAGGGCCGCTATCTGTCCCGGATCCTGAGCGCCGAGGAGATCTGGTGCCAGGGCTTCTCCGAGCCCGGCGCGGGTTCGGACCTCGCGAGCGTGCGCACGCGCGCCGACCGTCGCGACGGACACTTCGTCGTCAACGGCCAGAAGGTGTGGTCCTCATTCGCCCACATCGCGGACTGGTGCCTCCTCATCACCCGGAGCGATTCGGAGTCGCAGCTCCATTCCGGGCTCACCTACCTGCTCGTCGACATGCACGCGCCGGGCGTCGAGGTGCGCCCGCTGCGGCAGATCACGGGCGAGGCGGAGTTCAACGAGATCTTCTTCACGGACGTCCAGGTGCCGGTCGAGAACGTGATCGGCGATGTCGGCCAGGGCTGGTCGGTTGCGATGACCACCTTGCTCCACGAGCGCGGGACGCTCGGCTTCGCTCTGACGGGCGCGCTCGAGAACGCGGTCCAGAAGCTGATCGCGCTCGCACGCGAGCGCGGCGTCCGCGACCCGGGCCTCCGCGAGCGGATCGCGCGCGAGTGGATCGAGCTCCAGGCGCTGAAGCTGACCAACTACCGCTCCCTCGCGACCCTGGTCCAGACCGGGATCCCCGGCCCCGAGGGCTCTGGGGCAAAGCTCTGGTGGTCGGAGGCGAACCAGCGGCTGACGAAGCTCGCGCTCGAGCTGCTCGGGCCCGAGGCCCAGCTCGCCGGCGAGAGCGAGTGGCAGCACCTCCAGCTCCGAAGTCGCGGCAACACGATCGAGGCGGGGACCTCCGAGATCCTCCGAAACATCGTCGCCGAGCGCGTCCTCGGCCTGCCCCGAAGCCGCTGATGGACTTCGCCTTCACACCCGACCAGCAGGAGCTACGCGATGCTGCGCGATCCTTCCTCGCCGAGCGCTACCCGGCCGAGCGGGTGGCCGAGCTGGCCGAGTCGGACGCCGGCTGGGATCCCGGCTCCTGGCGGGAGCTGGCTGAGCTCGGCTGGCTCGGGGTGACGATCTCCGAGGAGCGCGGCGGCGCCGGCCTCGGCTCGGTCGAGCAGGCGATCCTCTTCGAGGAGCTCGGCCGCGCGCTCTACCCTGGCCCGTACTTCTCGACGGTCGCGCTTGCCCTGCCGGCGCTCGGGCCGGAGGAGCAGGCCCGCGTCGCCGCCGGTGAGGCGCGGTGGTCGGCCGAGGTGGACGGTCTCGTCCCGGACCTCGCGCTCGTCGAGCGCGTCGTCACCGACCAGGGCGCCGCCCCCGCCGAGGGCGAGACGCTCGAGACGACGGATTCCACCCGCCGCCTCGGCAGGCTCGCCCCGGGCGCGCGAGACCCGCTCCCCGGGAGTGTCGACCGAGCCCGGGCATTCACGGCGCTCGCGGCCGAGGCGGTCGGGATCGCGGGACGCGTGCTCGAGTGGGCAATCGAGCACGCGCGGACGCGGGAGCAATTCGGACGGCCGATCGGCGTCTACCAGGCGATCTCGCACCCCCTCGCCGACACCTACGTCGAGGCCGAGCTGGCACGCTCGCTGGCCTACTGGGCCGCCTGGTCGCTCGACGAGGACGCGGCGCAGGCGCCCGTCGCGGCCGCCGCGGCGAAGTCGTTCGCTGCCGAGGCCGCGGTCGCCGCGTGCGAGCGCTCGATCCAGGTGCACGGCGGGATCGGCTTCACCTGGGAGCACCCGCTGCACCGCTACTACAAGCGGGCGCAGTGGATCGAGTCGTTCGGCGGCTTTCCCGCGGCGCAACGGGCCGAGGTCGCCGCCGCGCTCCTCGACTGAAATTGAGGACCGTTCTCGTCACGGGCGCGTCGTCGGGGATCGGAGCCGCCTGCGCCCGGCGCCTCGCCCGGCACGGCTGGCGGGTGCTCGCGGGCGTCCGTAGGCCGGGCGACGCGCCCGAAGGGACGGAGGAGGTGTTGCTCGACGTGACCGACGCGGGGGCGATCGAGGCCGCAGCGGCCGGCGTCGAGCGCCTCGAAGGTCTGGTCAACAACGCCGGGATCGCTGTGGCGGCGCCGCTCGAGCTCTTGCCGCCGGCCGAGCTTCGACGCCAGCTGGAGGTGAACCTCGTCGGGCAGCTGGCCGTCACCCAGGCCTTCCTGCCCGCGATCCGCGGCGCGCGCGGGCGGATCGTGTTCGTCGGCTCGATCGCCGGTCGGAGCGCCCTGCCCTTCCTCGGGGCCTACGCGATGTCGAAGTTCGCGCTCGAGGCCCTCTCGGACTCGCTCCGCCTCGAGCTCACACCCGACGGGATCGCCGTCTCGATCGTCGAGCCCGGCACGATCGCGACACCCATCTGGTCGAAGCCGCAGCCGCTCGCCGATGCGCTGCCCGCCGAGGGGCTCGCGCGCTACGGACCCCGGCTCGAGGCCTTCCGCGCCCTGGCGGCAGCGCGCGCGGCGAAGGCGGCCCCGACCGACTCCGTCGTGCACGCGGTCGAGCACGCGCTGACGGCCACGCGCCCGCGCACCCGCTACCTGGTCGGCCGGGACGCGCGTCTCAGAGCCGCGATCGAGCGCCTCCCCGACCGGCTGCGCGACCGTGCGCTGCAGCGGGTCCTGTTCGGCCCGCGCGAGGCGCCGTAGAGTTCAGGGGCCAAATCGAGGAGGAGAGACGATGGGATTCACATTCGGTTCCCTGGACGACCTGGCCGAGGGCGAGGGGTACGGCTTCCGCAAGGTTCGCCGGGCCCTCGGAGTGACCGCCTTCGGCGTCAACGGCCTCGTCTACCCCGCCGGCTACGAGGGAGTCTGGCACTACCACGACACGCAGGACGAGCTCTACTTCGTCCACGCGGGCACGGCACGGGTCGAGGTCGACGGCGAGACCCGGGAGCTCGCGCCCGGTGGCCTGTTCCATTGCGAGTCGACGACTCCGCGCCGGCTCTCGAACGCCGGAGAGGAGGACCTCGTGCTCCTGGTCGTCGGCGGCAAGGGCGGCTACGTCGGGCGTGACGGGCACCTCGTGAACGCCGAGGATCTGCAGAAGCGGATCGACCTCTCGCAGGGGAGGACCGGCGCGTGAAGGGGCTGATGATGGACTACCAGCTGACGCTGCCGACGTTTCTCCGCCGCGCGGAGACCTACTTCCCGGACAAGCAAATCGTCACCCGTCTGCCGGACCGGAGCTTCCACCGCTACACCTACCGAGACCTCGGCCGCCGCTCGCGCCAGCTCGCCGTTGCCCTGCAGAAGCTCGGCCTCGAGCGCGGAGACCGCGTCGCCACCCTCTGCTGGAACCACTACCAGCACAACGAGTGCTACCTCGGCATCCCCTGCGGGGGTTTCGTGCTCCACACCCTGAACCTCCGCCTGCACCCTGCCGACCTCGCCTACATCGCAAGCCACGCAGGCGACCGCGCCGTCGTCGTCGATCGGGCCCTCCTCCCCCTGCTCGAGCAGTTCCGCGGCGAGACGCCGATCGAGCACGTGCTCGTCGTGGAGGACTCCTACGAGGAGCTGCTCGCGACTGCCGATCCGGACGAGTGGCGGGACCCCGAGCTCGACGAGAACGAGGCGGCGGCGATGTGCTACACGAGCGGCACGACCGGGCGGCCGAAGGGCGTCGTCTACTCGCATCGCTCGACGGTCCTGCACACGCTCGGAGTCGCCTCGGGCGCGCCGCTCGGACTGGCGCTCTCCGAGGAGGACGTCTTCCTGCCGGTCGTCCCGATGTTCCACGCGAACGCCTGGGGCTACCCCTACCTCGCTGCGATGATGGGCGCGAACCTCGTCTACCCGGGCCCTCACCTGGACGGCGAGAGCCTGCTCGACGCCTTCGTGCAGGAACGGGTCACGTGGACGGCCGGAGTGCCGACGATCTGGCTCGGGATCCTCGCCCAGCTCGACGCGAACCCGGGCAAGTGGGACCTCTCGCACATGAAGGGGATGCTGATCGGCGGCTCGGCACCCCCCCGGGCGATGATCGACGCCTTCAAGCAGCGACACGGGCTGAACGTCGTCCACGGCTGGGGGATGACCGAGACCTCTCCGGTCGCGTCCGTCTCCGACCTGCCCGGCGACCTCCGGCACGCGGACTGGGAGAAGCAGCTCGACTACATCTCCCTCCAGGGGCTGCCGCTGCCCTTCGTCGAGCTGCGCGCACGCGACTCGGAGGGCAAGGACGTCCCCTGGGACGACCGGACGATGGGCGAGCTCGAGATCCGGGGACCGTGGGTCGCCTCGGGCTACTACGAGACTCCGGAGCAGGCCGATCGATGGACCGAGGACGGCTGGTTCAAGACGGGGGACATCGTCACGCTGCACCCGGACGGGTTCATCCACATCCAGGACCGCACGAAGGACGTGATCAAGTCGGGCGGCGAGTGGATCTCCTCGGTCGAGTTGGAGAACGCGCTGATGGGCCATCCGGCCGTCGCCGAGGCGGCGGTGATCGGAATCCCCGACGAGAAGTGGTTCGAGCGCCCGCTCGGTGTGGTCGTCATGCGCCCGGGCCAGAGCGCGAGCCCGGAGGAGCTCCGCGAGTTCCTGGCGCCGAACTTCGCGAAGTGGTGGCTCCCGGACCGCTTCGAGGTGGTGGAGGCGATTCCGAAGACCGGCGTCGGCAAGTTCAAGAAGACCGAGCTCCGCGAGATGTTCGTCGATGCTCCGGCGCAGGCCACCTGAACGGGCCGCCCGCGCCTTCCGGGTCGCGGCCGGAGCCGGCTCCCACCCCTGCGGTCGGGTCGGCGTCGGGTACGCGGCCGGGCCGGTCGGCCGCGGGAATCCAGACGACGAACGTGGAGCCCCCTCCCAACCCCGGAAAGACGCAGACGGCGCCCCCGTGGCGGTCGGCAATCTGGCGCACGATCGCCAGGCCGAGGCCGCTGCCGCCGCCCGGGAAACGCCGGGCGCGGTCGGAGCGCCAGAAGCGGCCGAAGACCCGCTCGCGGTCCTCCGGCGAGAGCCCCGGCCCTTCGTCGGAGACCGCCAGCCACGCCCAGCCCTCGAGCGAGCCGGTCGAGGCGCGGACGGCTGAGCCCTCGGGCGCGAGCCGCACCGCGTTGTCGAGCAGGTTCGCGAGCGCCCGCCGCAGCAACTCGCGCTCGCCCTCGACGACCGGTCCGTCGCCAAGGGGGGCTGCAAGCTCCAGGCTGCGAACCGCCGCCGCCGGGCGGAACTCCTCACGCCCCTCACGAAGCAGCGCGGCCAGATCGACGCGCTCCCGAACGTGGCCGGGCTGCTCCAGCCGGGCAAGCGCGAGGAGGTCGTCGGTCAGGCGCGCCATCCTGGCGATCGTGCGGGAGATCGCGCTCGCGGCGTCCCGGCGGTGCTCGGGGCTCTGCTCGACGTCGGCGAGCGCCACCTCGAGGTTCGACTGGATGATCGCGAGCGGGTTTCGGAGCTCGTGGGAGACGTCCGCAACGAACTGCCGTTGAGTCACGAACGCCGCTTCGAGTCGCTCCAGCATCGAGTCGAAGGTGTCGGCGAGCCGCCTGAGCTCGTCGTCCGGTCCCGGAAGCCGGATCCTCCGGGCGAGGTTGCTCGCCTGGATCTCGTTCGCCACGGACGTGATCCGGGCAATCGGCGAGAGCACCCGCCCAGCCACGAGCCACCCGACCCCGAGGCTCGCCACGAAGAGCGCCCCGAGCGAGCCGAGCGCGAACGTCCTCAGGCTCGCGAGCGTGTGCTCGTTCACGCGCCGCTCGAACTCGCGCACGTCGACGAATGCGCGCGGCCCCCGGTCCGGCGGATCGCCCGGGACTACGACCCTGACCCGTGCGTCGCGCGAGACGGGCTCGTCGCGGAGGCTCAGCGAGAGCCCGAGGTAGAGGGAGACGAGCAGCGTCGCAGCAAGGGCGAAGAGGAGCCCCGAGTAGAGGAGAGTCAGGCGCGCGCGGACGGATCTCGTCCACTGCGGGAGTCGGGGGCCAGGCAGGGTCACGCGCCGTCGCGGAGGCGGTAGCCCGCCCCGACCACCGTCTCGATCGGTTGCAGCGCACCGCCGGCGGCGGCGAGCTTTCGCCTCAGCGTCATCACGGTCACCCGGACCGTCCGGGTCCTCGGGTCGGCGTTCTCGTCCCAGACGTGCGCGAGCAACTGGCCCTCCGAGACGACTTCGCCAGGCCGGGACAGGAGGTAGCGAAGGAGCGCGAACTCCTTCGGCGTCAGGGAGAGCGGGACGCCCCCCCGGCGCGCCTCGTGGCGCGAGGCGTCGAGCTCGAGCTCGCCGGCCCGGAGCACCGAGCCGCCCGGCTGGGAGTCGCGGCGCAGGAGCGCCCGGATCCGCGCGACGAGCTCGTCGAACGCGAACGGCTTGACCAGATAGTCGTCGGCGCCGTCGTCCAGGCCGCCGATCCGATCCTCGAGCGCGTCGCGGGCGGTCAGCATCAGGATTCTCGGCCTGGGGGCGCCCTCGGGGCGCGCCCCTGCCCGAAGGCGCCGGCAGACCGCGCGCCCATCCAGGCCCGGCAGCCCGAGGTCGAGGCAGACCAGGTCATAGGGGTACACCTGCGCCTTGACGTAGCCCTCCTCCCCGTCCCGGGCGACGTCGACGGCGTACCCCTCCCTGCGGAGCCCGCGCGCGAGCGCGTCGGCCAGGTCGGGCTCGTCCTCGACGACCAGAAGGCGCATCGAGAAGAGATGGTACGGAGGGTTTGGCGGAAGGGTCGTTCGTCGTCGGGGTGCGATGGTCGTTCCGAAGCAAGGACGCAGGGAGCGCCGATAGCAGCGCTATCGGCGCGACTGAGGACGCCGCATCGGGGCGGCCAGCGTGCCCCGACGGCACAAGCTGCCGTTTCGCCAAGCCCTCTAGGGCTCTTTATCGGGCCTTTACCGCGTTGCTGCTTCAGTGCCGGCTGACCGGAAGCCGACGAAGGAGGACGACGTGACGCATGCGACCGAGGCGCCCGCGCCCACTCCGGCCGATGCCAAGCTGATGCTCGAGCGGGCCCTCTTCGAGATCCGGCGCGTGATCGCCGGGCAGGACCTGATGCTCGAGCGCGTCCTCGTCTGCCTCCTGACCGGCGGGCACCTGCTGATCGAGGGCGTGCCGGGGCTCGCGAAGACGCTGACGGTGAAGACGACGGCGGGCGTCCTCGGCGGGACGTTCAACCGCATCCAGTTCACGCCCGACCTCGTGCCCTCCGACCTGATCGGCACCCGGATCTACCGTCCCGACACGGCCGCGTTCGACACCGAGCTCGGCCCGGTCTTCTGCAACTTCCTGCTCGCCGACGAGATCAACCGCGCACCCGCGAAGGTGCAGTCGGCCCTGCTCGAGGTGATGCAGGAGCGGCAGGTGACGATCGGCCGCCAGACCTACCCCGTTCCCGACCCGTTCCTCGTGATGGCGACCCAGAACCCGATCGAGTCCGAGGGCACGTACCCGCTCCCCGAGGCACAGGTCGACCGCTTCATGCTCAAGGTGCTCGTCGACTACCCGCTGCACGATGAGGAGCTGACCGTCGTGGCCCGCTCCCTCTCGGCGCCGCCCGAGCTCGAGCAGGCCCTCTCTCTCGACGAGCTGCGCGCGCTGCGGCGGGCCGTCGACGAGATCTACGTCGACCCGGCGATCGTCAGCTACACGGTCGACCTCGCCACGGCGACCCGCCGCCCGGCCGCTGCGGGTCTGCCCGACCTGGCCCAGTACGTCGCCTTCGGCGCGAGCCCGCGTGGCCCGATCAGCCTCGTCCAGGCCTCGCGCGCGCTGGCCCTCGTGCGCGGGCGCAGCTACGTCTTGCTGCAGGACGTGGCCGAGCTCGCGAAGGACGCGCTCCGCCACCGGCTCGTCCTCACCTACCAGGCTCTCGCCGAGGACCGTGACGCGGACGCGCTGCTCGAGGAGGTGCTCGGAGTCGTACCCGCTCCCCAGCTCGACCTGGCGCGAGGAGCCGCCGCGTGAGCGCAGTCGCCCCGCAGCGCGAGCGGACCCCGGCGGCACCCGGGCCCGGCCCGACGCCCGAGGCGCTCCTCCGGGCGCTCGACCTGACGATCGCGCGCCGCGTCGACGCGCTCCTCGCCGGCGATCACCGCTCGAGCGTGATCGGGCGCGGGAGCGAGCTCGCGCAAGTCCGCCCCTACCAGCCGGGCGACGACGACGTGCGCCAGCTGGACTGGAACGTCACCGCCAGGACCGGGATTCCGCACGTCCGCGTGCACCTCGCCGAGCGCGTCCTCGTCACCTGGCTCATGCTCG
This sequence comes from Actinomycetota bacterium, assembly GCA_013695295.1. GTDB lineage: Bacteria > Actinomycetota > Thermoleophilia > Gaiellales > Gaiellaceae > JACDAS01. The sequence continues at coordinate 15,454 of JACDAS010000033.1, forward strand.
ACACCTCGCCTTCGATGGCCTTCGGCACGGCCGACCGCCGTAAGAACGACGTTGCCGAGGGGGTCGCGATCGCGCTCGGCTACGCCGCCACGCGCCGCGGCAACCGGCTCGGCCTCGTCACCTTCGGAGACGGCAGTCCGCGGCAGCAGCCGCCGCGCCAGGGCCGCACGGGCATGCTCGGTCTCCTGTCCCAGCTCGCCGAGGAGCCGGCTGCCACGCGGCCCGGGGCAACGTCCCTGGGGGAGGCCCTCCGGCGCACGGGGAAGCTGGCGCGTCAGCGAGCGCTCGTCGTCGTCGTCTCCGACTTCCGCGGCCCTCGCGATTGGCGCCGGCCGCTGCTCGACCTCGCCGGGCGCCACCAGGTGCTCGCGGTCGAGATCAGGGACCCGCGTGAGGACGAGCTCCCCGACGTCGGCGAGCTCCGGCTCGTGGACCCGGAGACGGGCAGGCAGCTCCGGGTCGACACCGGCAGCCGCAGGCTCCGCGACCGCTTCGCAACCGCCGCGTCGGAGGAGCGGCGAGCGCTCGAGCGCGAGCTGTCCGCGCTGGGGGTCGAGCACGCGGTGCTCTCGACCTCCGGCGACTGGCTCCACACCTTCGCGCACTTCGTCAAGCGCCGCTCGGCGAGGCGATGAGCTTCGAGGAGCCGC
>JACDAS010000050.1 GCA_013695295.1 Actinomycetota bacterium
CCTCTGAAGCCTGAGCCCGCACCGGACGCTGTCGAGGAGAGGCCCGACGATCGCGCGCTCGCCCTGCGCGCTCGCCCGCTCCTCCTTTTCGACGGAATCGAGGAGCGGTACCCCGCGGACATCGAGAAAATGATGGAAGCCCAGCACGTCAGTGGTTGCCGCGAGGCGTTCCTCCACGACCCCTGCCCGCTCATAGAGAGCGTCAATCAAATCGACCTGCGGGCGGACTACCTAAAATTTGACGATGTTCCAGCTCCGCGGGGCGGCGGCGACGCGAGCGCGTACTACTACCGAGTCTTCGACGACCGGCCGGGGCGGCTCTACATCGACTACTGGTGGTACTTCACTCGGAACCCGACGCCACTAGCAGGCTTGTTCTGCGCGCCCGGCTTCCGACTCCCCGGCATAACCTGCCATGAGCACGCGAGCGACTGGGAAGGCGTAACAGTCGTGCTCGGCCGTTGCCCAACTTCCACTCGGCAGGTGTGCTTGAAGCGAGCGAACGGAAGTCGATGGGTGCCCATCGCCGTTCGCTACGCGCAGCACGAGCGGCTGGTCTCGTATTCACGGCGGACGCTGGAGCGTCTGTGGAACCAAGACGGATACGCCGTTTTCCGCCCCCGCGTCTACGTGGCCCGCGATACCCACGCTTCTTACCCCAGACATTGTATCGAGGACTGCAGGCAGTTTCGCCTCGGTGCGTTGCGTAGGGAAACGCGCCATGACGGCAAGAATCCGTGGCGTTGGAACTATGGGACCTGCGGCCGTTGCCTGCAGCCGCTTCCGACCACTCCGGGAGAGGGACCCGCAGCTTGGAACGCGTTCGACGGGCGCTGGGGCGACCAACGCTGCCTACTGGGCGGTGCGTACTGTGACGTAACCGGAGCGCCGCGTGCACCGTCCCGTCAAGGTCGGTACTCCACGCCGTGGAAGCCGGGGCCGTGGCGCTGCCTCGCCGAGCCGCAGAACGCTCGCTCGAAACGGCTCCGGGCGTGCGGACGAGCCGTGAGCCCGGACATGCCGATACCGGAATAGACCGGACGCAGCAACGCGGGGAGGTCAAGACGACCGTGCTTCGGAGGGCAACTTTGCTAGCTGCTTTTCCGAGTTGGAACGAACGACTGGACGCGCACGGGAGGCAGTGCTCTGGCTGGCACGTGCGATAGACGAGCGCCCGTAATGCGCTTCTGTCGAACGTAGGGCCTTCTGGCCGTCAGTCGCACGTGCGGTTCAAGTCGGCGAGGGACCCCCTGCTGGCGGATGCTCCTAGAGGAGAGCAAGCCCAGCCTTGATGCGGACGATAGGAGCAACGCGGCTCTTCGACGACCCATCACACGAGCACCACCTCAGCCCTCGTCACCTCTGGGAGGAAGACGATCAGCTTGCGCGCGTCGTGGGCCATCATCGCCTCGAGCAGGGCGGCCTCCGCGAGTTCGCACCAGTCAACGTCGTCGAAGCCGGTGGCGCCGGCGAGAGCGGCGCAGAGTTGAGGAGGCGCGATCTCCTCGAGGTTCTCCGGCCAGACGCCGTGGAACCGCTCGATGAACTGCTCGCGCAGGACGAAGGCAAAGTTGACGACGAGCTCGACGACCTCCTCGCGTGTTGAGCCGGGCCTGATCGCGCAGATTTGCCCGCCGCTGTCTCCGTCCGTGCCCAGGGTGACCAGGAGCGTGTCGGTGCTCTCGTCGTAGCGCTGCATCAGCATGGTTGGTGTCCTTTCGTTGGTGGGTTGGGTTGGGTGGTGTTGTCGTTCAGGAAACAAGCCGAGGTTGGGGTCGAGGACGTGCGGCCGGGCCCGCCTACGCCCTATCCGCCGGTAGACGGCAGAGGTTCGTCCCACGGCTGACAGGCCGTCCGTCGGCGGCGAGGCGAGGCGCAGGCCCTTCTCGAACGAGCCGAAGCGGTGATGGATGGCGAGCGCGTGCGGTAGGGGCCGCGGACTTCCGCATGCATCGGCGAGAGCGTTCTGGGCCACGCGCCAAGCGCCGTAGGAGGCGAACGTCAGCCGTGCGCCGAACTGGTCGTAACCCTCGAGCAGCGCGGCGAAGAGCTCCTCCTCGGTTGCCGATTCGGCGCGGCGACTGAAGCTGCCGTTCCGGGCGGCTGGGCGCCAACGCTGGCTGTTGCGTTGTGGTGGTCGTTCAAGGTCGTGCTCCTTTCGTGTCGTCGGTGTCAGTCGAGTCCTCTGGTGCGGGTACATGCGAGGCGGGCGGAGTCCGCGGCCGTGGCCGCCGTGGGCTCGGCAGCGTCAGCGGCCGGCTCGGCGGCGAGAGCGCGCCGGACGCCCTCGCCCCAGGTGCCGAAGCGGCTGTAGATCACGTCGTAGTCGGGGAGCCGGCGAAAGACCTTGTGCGCCCGGTCGCGCTCGCGCTGGGTGATCCGCCACTGCTTGTAGGCGGCGACGGTGAAGGGGTTGCCCAGCTCCTCGTACGCCTCCCGGAGAATCGAGAAGACGTACTCGTCAGGGAGCATCGGGCCCTTGCGGCCGCGGTCGCCTTCGTAGGAGCGGGTCGCACGCCCGCCGAGCGGCTGCAGGTCGGCCGCCTTCAACGCGGCGTCCCAGACGCTGAACTCCTTCTGGATCTTCGAGTGCGACGGCAGCGAGCGCGGCTGTCCCGCGGCGGATGACTCGCGGATCAGCTTCTCGCGGTACTCGTTGTAGTCGCGCACGCGAGGGCTGCGCCCGAACGCGCCCGCGACCTCGCGCAGCGCCTCGAAGATCTGCTCGTGGCTGACGTGGTAGCTGGCCAAACGCACCAGGCTCGAGCGCTGCGCGGGCAGCGTCGCGCTGCCATCGACGAGGCCGGCGGCGACGATTGCCTTGTAGTAGCTGCCGAAGTTGCGGTCGAACGGCGACTGCGAGCTGGGCCTGCGGGACGTACGCGCCTTCACGTCCGGGCGGCGGGCCCAGGCGTAGTAGGCGCTCAGCGTCGGGATGTCGCCGAGATCACGGGCGCAGTCGCGCACGGCCGCAATCACCTCGTCAGCGCTGAACGCCGGGCCGTTCTGCGAGACGATCACGTCGCCGCCGGCGACCGAGTCGAGGCGGGCCTCGCGCAGGCAGTCGTTCCAGCTACCGCCGAGCCAGCGGCGGACGTTGCCGTCCGGCGGCCAGCCGCGCCGCGCGTTGTTCGCACGCGCGAGGCGGTACTGCTCGACCGAGGGTGAGTGCTCGAGCAGCTCAGCGACCTCGCGCAGCGAGGTGATCGCGTGACGCACGCGTGTCTCGTAGGTGGAGGTGCCCTCGAGACAGGCGAGCCGGCTGCGCAGTTCGACGAGGATCTGGTGCTGCGCGGCAACCGGCAGGGTGAGGATTGCCGGCCAGACGATCCGCGCACCTGGGTCCGTGAAGATCTCGCGGCGAGGCGGAGGTGGGTAGGTGGCGATCTCGGTCAAGGTCTCCTGTTCGTCGAGGCGCACGCCCAGGGGCGGGGTGCGCATGCTGAGGTCAGCTCGACGAACGTAGAGCGGCCGATCCGCGGCCGTCCCTGAGAGGACGGTCAGAATGGTCTGGAGACTGGGGAAACCGCGCTACAAGAACCCGCATGAACAGCGGGTTCGCGCGCTGTTCTCAAGATGTTTGGGTGGCAGCCCCCGGTTTTCTGGGAGAGCTTCTGAGAACGCCGCTGTTCTCGAATTCGTGAGAACCGCCGCAACCTGGCTTACAGTGCGGGATTGCGGGTCAGAGAAATCTTCTTGAGAACGGCCCAGTCGGGCTGTTTTCAGACCTGCGAAATCGCCAGCCATCTCTCCCAACCGCTGGTCTCGCCCCAGCCCTAGGCGATGATGGCGGCGTGATCCTCCGCCCGCTTGTCGAGAGCGACGCGACCGAGCTGCTGCGCATCCATCGGACGCCCGAGGTCATGCGCTGGTGGGACGAGCCGGAGGACGAGTTCCCCTGGGATGAGCCGGAGGCGACACGCCTGACGATCGAGGTCGACGGCGCCGTCGCCGGCCTGATCCAGTTCGCGGAGGAGCTGGAGCCGAAGTACCGCCACGCCTGGATCGACGTCTTCGTCGATCCGGAGCTCCACGGTCGCGGCGTCGGCACGGAGGCGGTACGAAGCGTCGTGCGTCTTCTGATCGATGAGCGTGGGCACCATCGCATCACGATCGATCCAGCCGCTACGAACGCTGCAGCGATCCGCGCGTACCAGAAGGTCGGCTTCCGGCCCGTCGGCGTGATGCGGAGCTACGAGCGCGACGTCGGCGGTGAGGGGTGGCACGACTCCCTGCTGATGGAGCTGCTGGCGGGCGAGGAGCTGGCGGCTAGCCCGCCGCCGCCGGCCGTGTGACGTTAGAGCGAGCTGGCCGGAAGGACGACGGCAATGTGGCTCTCGATCCTGGAGACGATTGCCTCCCGAGGGCCCTCGCGCCACTCGTCGCTTCCGTAGAACGCCTCCTCGCTCCGCTCCCGCTCGTCGAGGCTCGGATAGGCCCGAATCAGGTAATACGAATCCGGCTCGTCCAGCGAGGGGCCGAAGGCCACCACGTCGACGCCGAAGCGCTGGAGCATCGGTAGCGATTCCTCGACGAAGGTGCGGTGGAACTCGGCGCCCGTCCCGGCCTTCAGCCTGTAGGTGCGGATCTCGACGATCGGGGTGGACGACACCCGCCGAGACCTTACGCGCCGAGCTCGGCGAGGAGGCCCGCGAGGTCGAGCGGGCGGGAGACCATCGCCACTCCGGGTGAGCCGTCGGTGGGCCGCGGCCACTCGGCCTTCGGCCGGTCCCGGTAGAGCTCGACCCCGTTCGAGTCCGGGTCGCGCAAGTA
>JACDAS010000060.1 GCA_013695295.1 Actinomycetota bacterium
CCCCTCTCGGGGCCCGCAGCTGCTCGGTTCCGAGAAGACGCTCTAGACGGCGTGGACGTTCGCGGCCTGCAGGCCCTTGTTGCCCTGCACGACCTCGAACTCCACTCGCTGACCCTCGGTCAGCGACTTGTAACCATCCATCGTGATCGCGGAGAAGTGGACGAACACGTCCTCGCCACCCTCGCGCTCGATGAAGCCGAATCCCTTCTCGTTCGAGAACCATTTGACGGTGCCCTGAGCCAACATTCCTCCTGCTTGAGACATGACACGACGGCCCGGGCACCGAGCCGCCGACCTACATATAGCGGCGGCAACATAGCGTCAGGCAGGGGGGAACGCAAGCAGTCCGCGGCGGTACTTCGCGGCTCGAATCGTGTTGTCGAGCAGCATCGCGATCGTCATCGGGCCGACTCCGCCCGGGACGGGCGTCAGGTGGGCTGCGACGTCGGCCGCACCGGGATCGACGTCGCCCACGAGGCCGGCCGCAGTGTGGTTCTGTCCCACGTCGACCACGGCGGCGCCCTGCTTCACCATGTCCGGGCCGACGAGGGCCGGGATCCCCGCCGCCACGACGAGGACGTCCGCGTCGAGCGTGTGCCGCGCGAGCTCCACCGTGCGCGAGTGGCACACCGTTACGGTCGCGTCGGCCTGCAGGAGCAGGTGCGCGACCGGCTTGCCGACGATGACGCTGCGGCCGACGACGACGGCCCGTGCGCCGGCCAACTGCACTCCGGCCTCCACCAACAGGGCCAAGCATCCCCGCGGGGTCGCGGGAACGAGCGTTGGACGGCCCAGGTAGAGGCGCCCCGCGTTGAGAGGGTGGAATCCGTCCACGTCCTTCGCCGGATCGACGGTCGCGATCACTCCAGGCTCGTCGAGGCCCTCCGGCAGCGGCAGCTGCGGAAGGACTCCGTCGATCGACTCGTCCGCGTTCAGCCGTGAGACCAGCTCGAGGAGCTCGGCCTGGGAGACTGACGCCGGCAGCCGGTGGTCGAGCGGCTCGATTCCCACCTCGCGCGCGGCGTCGTGCTTGCGGCTGATGTACAGCTGCGAAGCCGGGTCGTCGCCGACGAGGATGGTCGCGAGGCGGAGCGAGCCCAGCTCGCGAGCCGCTTCGGCCACCTCGCTGCGAATCCTCGCCGCGAGCGCCCGCCCGTCCATGACCGCCGCCTTCATCGAGGCACAGGGCGCCGGGAACCCCGCTCACGGCCGCCCCGCACAGCGGCGCTACGCGACCGGCAGCCGGATGTCGCTGACGTCGAGGCCGAGCGATCTGGCGAGTCGGACGCCCTGCTCCAGATCCTCCCGCAGGCGCTGGACGTCGCGCGAGTGCATGAGGCCCCCGATCCAGGCGCGCTCGCGCGGACGCCAGAGGGCGTGGGCCGCGAAGATCGGCAGCAGGCGGTTGGCGGCGTCGATCAGCTTCTGCCGGGTCGCCTTCGAAGCACTCTGGAGCAGCACCCGTTCGTAGGCCATGCCGGCGCCGTGGTGGATCCCGTCGTCCAGTGCGAGCCGGTTGCAAATGTCCTCGAGGACGGTCCCCCGGGCCGAGCGCGCGATCAGCTTGAAGCGTCCGATGATCAGGCGCTCGTAGAAGACCTGCATCAGGAAGACCTTCTCCTCGAGCGTGTCCGCGTCCAGCGTCATCCGCGCGAGCTTGTCCAGGTGCGGGTCCCGCTCGGCAGTGCCTCCGACCTCGCCGATCAGCTTCAGCCACGCCTCCGTGTGGCGCGACTCGTCCTGAACCATCGTCGAGTAGTAGAGCTTGGCCTCGGGGTCCGGAGCGATGTTCAGGAGCTGGGAGGACATGTCGCAGGCGAGCATGTCGGCCTGGAGCTGCTGGGTCAGCACCGAGCGCCAGAGGTCGTTTCGCCGCGCGCGCCGCTCCGGCGTCCCACGGCCCTCGGGGATCGGGGGCAGCTCGTTCCAGGGCAGGTCTCGAATCTGCCACTCCTGGCGCTTCGCAAGCTCGTAGAAGCGCAGGACGCCGGCGTAGGCCTCGCGCCCGGGCTCCGTGTCCTCCACCGGCCGGGGGGTCGCCACGCCGGGACCTTACCCCAGGGTCGATGGCCAATAAGCTCCGGCCGATGGCCACGCCGCGGCTACCGCGCAGGAACGATCCGGAGTCGATCCGCGCCCGTCAGAGAGCGCTCGGCCTCGATGGAGAGGTGACCGCTCTCGACCTCGCCCCGTTCGCCTCGGCTCAGGAGTCGCTGACCGGCGCCGCGGTGATCCCCGTCTCGGTCGTCGGCCCGCTGCGAGTGTCGCTCGGGGACTACGAGCTCGAGGAGCCGCTCGGCAAGGTCGTCGAGGTCGGCCGAGCGGAGGAGGAGGTCTACGTCCCGCTGGCCCACACCGAGGGAGGCCTCTCGATCTCGCTCGATCGCGGCGCACTGGCGGCGGCGCAGTCCGGCGGCTTCCGAACGTACGTGCTGCGAGACCGGATGACCCGAGCATCCTGCTTCGTTTGCAGCTCGACCGAAGAAGCTGTGTCACTTGCTCGCTTCGTCGAGGCGCACCTGGCCGAGGCGCGGCGGTGGCTGGCCGAGCGGGTCGAGGCCGATTCCTCGTCCGCCCTCTCCCGGCACGCGCGGCTGCGCGAGGTCGAGACGCACGTGGTCGGGCCGCTCTGCCACGTCATGTGGGCCTTCACGACCGGGGATGCCTGCGGGCCGAACATGATGACCCGAAACAGCTATGCGCTGAACATGGGCTTCGTGATGGAGCGGGCGCCGGTCAAGCCGCGCCGGGCGATCCTGGAGGCAAACATGGGCGGCGACAAGAAGCCGTCGCACCGCTACTTCCAGCGTGGCGGCCATGGAAAAACGGTGATCGCCGAGTGCACGCTCGCCGAGGAGTCGGTGCGTCGCGTCCTGCGGACGACGATCGACGACCTGCTCGAGCTCTCCTGGGCCGGGACGCACGGCGCCGTCGCCTCGGGGATGCAATCCGTCGCCTTCACTCCCGCCTCGGCGATCGCGGCGATCTTCGCAGCCACGGGACAGGATCTCGGCATGGTCGGCACAAGCTCGATGGCCCATGGCACGGGCCACCGGGCAGGCGATGGTCTGAACTGTGCGATCCGGCTGCCGGGCCTCGAGGTGGGCACGGTGGGCGGCGGCACCACGCTTCCCTACGCGCGCTCCTGGCTCCAGCTCATGGGCTGCGCGGGGCCAGGAAAGGTCTACCGCTTTGCGCAGATCGTGGCCGCCGCGGCACTCGCGCTCGAGATCTCGGCGTCTGCGGCGATGGCAACGGCCGGCTCCGAGAGCTTCTTCCGCGCCCACCAGGAGCGGGGCGGCATGCGTTGAGCCGTGGCTCGTCGGCCGGGTGCGGACTGGCGCCTGCACGAGCGGGCCGGAGACAATGTCTACTCGGCGCAGGTCAGACTGTCGGCGGCGGCGAGCACGTCGCCGCTCAACGTTCGCTGTCGGTTTGCGGTTTCGCTCCTCGCGGGCACACAGAGCGTCATGCCGCGGCCCCGCTGGCCATACCGGCGCCGGATCGAGGAGCAACCCCCGGTCTACGCGCCGCCTCCCGAGGCCAC
>JACDAS010000089.1 GCA_013695295.1 Actinomycetota bacterium
GTCACGAAGGCAGCGTTGTCGCCTCGATCGACCCCGGCCTGCGCCAGCACGAAGCCGCCTCCCTTCAGGGTGAAGCCGCGCTGTGAGGGCCCGTCGGGCCAGATGAAGCGCTGGTGCGTGACCGGCGTCCGGGTCGTCACCCGGGCGGGGAGCACCGCCCGGAGCGACGAGACCGTGGTCTCGATCAGCGAGGCGGTCAGCGCGCCGGCCCCGAGCCCGCGGAGCCGCGGCGGGAGCGTCGAGAGGTTGTAGCGGACGAGCACCGCCCCCTGACGGCCGTCCGGGCTGACGATCGCGTCTCGAAAGCCCTCCAGCGTCGAGGGTGACTGCCGCCATTCGGCGGGGTGGCACATCGTCAGGTTCAGCACCCGGTCGACGAAGGCGGTCAGCGGACGCGACACCGCCTGGCCTTCGCCCTGCCCGGCCAGGTGGCCGTTCACGTACAGCTCGACCCGGTAGGTGCCCGAGCCGAGGCAGCGCGGGGGGATGGACGAGGCGAGGATGTTGCGGGCCTGCTGGGTCACGCCGCTCCTGGGGTCGATCGGTCCCGAGACCTCGGGCATCGCGAGCCACCCGTCGCCGGGGCCCTGCTCGTACCACTGCGCGGTGAGCACGTCCGTACCCGGGTCGACGTCGGGCGCGCCGGCGGCGATCCAGCTGAGCGTCGAGGGCGTGGTCAGCACCTGGACCGGCGGGAACGTCGTCTGATCGGTCGGCTCGAAGACCTGCCCCGCGGTGGCCGACCCCACGACGAGCTCCTTGCTCCGCAGCACCTCCTCGGCGAGCTCGGGCTTCGCGGCGGCGATCGCCTCGAGGTCGGTGAGGGCGCCCGAGACGTACACCTGGACGAACGCCTGCGCGCGGGGCGTTCCCTCCTCGTCCGCGGCGAGCGTGCGCTCGAGCGCCTCCTTCAGAGCCTCCCGCGCCTCCTCGGTGCGACCACGCGCGAGCAGCGAGAACGCGAGGTTGTACCGGGGCACCGGATCGGCGGGCAGGGCCTCGATCGCGTCCCGGGCCAGCGATTCGGTCTGGGCGAGGAGCGCCCCGCGCCCCTGGAGCGCGAGCGCGAACTTCGTCGCTGCGAGCTGGAGTCGCACCGACGCGGTGTCGAGGTCGAGGTCACGTCCGCGCTGGAGGTCTCGCTCGGCGCTCTCTAGCGACTCGACCGGAAGCCGAACCGCGTTCAGCTTGGGCGACTCGGAACGCAGCGTGGCGAGCGCGCGGCCGACGTAGCCGCGGGCGAAGCTCGGCCAGAGCTCGACCGCCTTCGAGAAATGCTCGCGCGCCTCGAGGAAGCCCTCGCGGTCGATCGCCGTCTCGAGGCCGACGAATCCCGTGGTGAACTCGGATGCGGCCCGGGCCGGGACCCGGTCCGGGGTCGAGAGTGCCGTCTTCGCGCCGACCGCCAGCCCGACCGCGAACAGGAACGCGCCGGTCAGCCCGAACACCTTCATCAGGCGGGCCGGCATCGCCAGGGCGAACCCGAAGAGGTAGACGACGACCGCGAACAGCGTCAGCACGGCGGTGTAGGCGGAGCCGCGGGAGTCCCAGGCGCTCCGCTCCTGATTCGCGGCGTCCTGGAGCGCCTGCAGGCGGAGTGCGTCGGCCGTGCGCTTCGCGAAGAAGACCGACGGGAAGCGGGGATCGCCGCGGGGGCCGTCGGGGCTTCCCAGCGAGAGCGGGGTCAGGCCCTGGGCGGCCCGCGCCGCGCGCTTCAACCGCTGCTGCTTGAGCTCCAGCGCGAGCCGCAATGCGGGATCGGCGAAGAGCCCCTGCTGCAGTGCGTTGCCCGCTCGCGCCCGCAGGTCTTCGGCCCGGCGGAAGTTCTCGACGTCGACCTGGGCGGCCTGGTTGGTGCGGAGGAGGGCCGACATGCTGTCGACTGCGAGCGCCTGGCCGCGCTGCTCCGCGTCGTTGGCCCGGCGGTTCGCGCGGACCTCGCCGAAGCCGGCCAGCGCTCCGGCCAGGGTGACTCCGACGACGCCGACGCTCAGCAGGCGCGTCAGCGCCGAACGGCCCGCGGGCTCGGGGGAGCTCAGAGCGGCCCCCGCTCTACGAGCGCCCACAGGACGGCCCCGGCGCCGATCGCCAGGGCCCCCGCCCCGGCGAGCGGGAGGCGGCGCCCGGGCCTTGCGAGCTGCGCGAGGGTGAGGAAGAACAGCGCGAGCGCAAAGACGATCCCGACGCCCACCAGGCGGATCGCCCGGTCATGCGCCTCGTCTGCCTCGCGCGCGGTCTGCTCGGGGTGGAGCTCCTGGTAGTTCAAGTCCTGCGAGAGCAGGTTGGCGAGTGCCCGGGCCCTGTCGTAGCGCACGGTCCCGTCGGCCTCCACCTCGGGGGAGGCTGCACGGAAGCCGGCGCCGGTCGACCGGGCGAGCGCGTCGAGTCCCTGCGCCTCCTGGTCGAGGACGTTCGCTAGCACGGGGTTCGCAGCCCGCACGCGATCGGCCTGCTCCTGGAGCAGCTTCCGGGTCAGGACGAGCTCCTGGTAGGCCCCCGTCAGGCGCAGCTCCTCGCCGACCTGGCTCTGCCTTCCGGTCAAGAGCTGCTGCTTCTGCAGCGCCTGCTGCCGGGCGCGCTGGTCGAGGTCGGCCGCCGTCGAGGAGGCGTTCGAGACGGAGAAGGCGACGCCGGCGCCGGCCAGCGACGCGGCCACGATCAGCAGGGCGACGCGGAAGCCGAAGTGGTCGGGTCCCCGGGTCTCGACCGCGGGCGGCTCGGCGGGCGGGTGGTCGGGATCGGCCCGAGGCTCGCTCGCGTTGGACGTGCCCGTGGTCGGCTCCTTTGCTCCTTTCGCGGGCTCCGGCAGCCCGGGGGGGGCGCGAGCCTACCGCACGCAGAAGAGGAAGACGCGGCTCACGGAGCCGGGGCCTTGCGCGCACCGACGATCGCGCCGTGCATGCCGTCGGCGACCTCGTGAGTGAACGTCACCTCGACCTGCTCGAGGCCTGCGGCCTCCAGGCCGGCCACGTACTCGGCGCGCGAGAGCGCTCCGGCGATGCAGCCGACGAGGCTGCCGCGCTCGGCGCGGTCGGCGCGAGAGAGGCGATCCTCGGCGACGACGTCGGAGATCCCCACGCGTCCGCCGGGCTTGAGGACGCGGGCGATCTCGGAGATCACCGCAGCCTTGTCGGACGAGAGGTTGATCACGCAGTTCGAGATCACCACGTCAACCGACTCGGCCGGCAGCGGGATCGCCTCGATGTAGCCCTTCAGGAGGTGGACGTTGCGCGCGCCGGCCTCCGCGACGTTCCGACGTGCGAGCGCCAGCATCTCGTCGGTCATGTCGAGGCCGTACGCGATCCCCTCCGGGCCGACCCGCCGGGCAGAGAGGATGACGTCGATCCCTCCGCCTGAACCGAGGTCGAGCACGGTCTCGCCCTCGCGCAGTTCCGCCACGGCGGTCGGGTTGCCGCAGCCGAGGCTCGCGAGCATTGCCGCCTCGGGCAGGTCGCCGCGCTGCTCGGCCGAGTAGAGCGCCTCCCCGAACCCGGTGCCCGAGGGCTCGTCGCAGCAGCTCGAAGGCCCGCAGCAGCCGCTTCCACCAGCGGTCACCGAGCGGGCGGTCTCGGCGTACCGGCGCCGAACCTCCTCGCGCATGTCTGTTGTGGTCTCGGTCATGTCGCCACCTCCTCGAATTCGAGCAGGGCGCCGAGGCGCGCGAGCGCTCCCGGCCTGAGTGAGAAGTAGGCCCACCGGCCGCGTTGGTCCCGGCGCAGCAGACCGGCATCCGTCAGCCGCTTCAGGTGATGGCTGACGGTCGGCTGGGAGAGGCCGAGCGGCTCGACGAGGTTGCAGACGCAGACCGGCTCGTCGCTCCGGGCGAGCAGGCTGACGATCTTCACCCGAGCAGGGTCGCCGAGGACGCGGAAGAGCTCGGCGGTGTCCGCGGCCTCGGCGTCGGTGAGCCGGCCGGCGAGCGGTTGACAGCAGGCGATCAGCGGGAGCCCGGTCATCTCGGTCTGCATCATATCGATATGGATCGATACGTGCGCCG
>JACDAS010000090.1 GCA_013695295.1 Actinomycetota bacterium
GCCTGGCGTCCCTGGATCGCGACGCAGTCCTCGGCCTGTACCTCGGGAACGGCCGCGATATAGCCGACCGGGTGGTAGCCGAAGCCATCCGGATCGGACTCGAAGAGCTCGACGGAGACGCGGATCACCTCGGCCATCGCCGGCGAGAAGTAGAAGTTGCGCACGACACCGCAGGCGATGCCGGACGCGCCACTCCCGATCCGGTTCTTCTCGAGGACAATCACGTCCTTCCCTGAGCCCTTGCCGAGCCGCTCGAGCTCGAGCGCGAGGTGGTACGCCGTGGAAAGCCCGTGGACGCCGCCGCCGACGACGACGTAGGGTGATGAGGGCGGGAGCTGCAGCTTATTGCCTCAGGGGCAATTGCATGTCAAAATCACGGCTCAGCCTACCATGCCGCGTACCCGTCAACCAGCGCACCGGCACGTCGCGTCCGTCACGCGGGCGCTCACGCTGCTCGACGTCCTCGCCGACGGGCAGGAGTTCGGCACGAACGAGATCGCTCGCCGCACGGCGATCAACGCGAGCACTGTCTCGCGCCTGCTGGCCACCCTCGCTGCCGGAGGAATCGTCGAGCACGTGCCGAGCACCGGGCGCTATCGCCTCGGCATGCGCCTCCTTCAGCTCGGGAACGCGGTGCTCGAGCGGCTCGACCTCCGCGACATTGCCCGACCGCACCTGGAGGCCCTCGTCGAGGCGACCGACGAGACGGCGACGCTGTCGCTGCCGGGCGAGCGCTTCGCGGTGACGATCGATTTCATTCAGAGCCCGTCATCGGTGCAGAGCATTGCCCGTGTCGGCCGACCGAGCGTCGCGCACGCGACCGCGACCGGCAAGGTGATGCTGGCGTTCGGCGAGATCGAGCTCCCGACCGGACGGTTGGAGTCGTTTACCGCGCGCACGATCACCGACCACCAGGCTCTCGCTGCCGAGGTCGAGCGCGTGCGGCGCCGGGGCTTCGGGCAGACGATCGGCGAGCGCGAGGAAGGGCTGAACGCAATCGCGTTTCCGGTCTGGGACGACCAGGCGCGGCTCGCCGCGATCGTCGGCGTGCAGGGCCCCGCGCCGCGCTTCGGGTCGAAGGCGATGCGTCGGGCTGTCGGCCCCCTCGGTGAGCAAGCAGCCGCGATCTCCCGCGGTCTCGGCTGGCGCAGAAACGAAGCTGTGGATCGTTAGCCGACGCCGGCGAGCTCGAAGAAGCTCCGTAGCACGCGCTCGCCGGCAGGGTGCTCTTCGTCGAACTCCTCGGGATGGAACTGCGTCCCCCACCAAGGCCTGTCTGCGGCGGCGATCGCCTCGATCGCGCACTGCTCGCTCCCGGCAAGTACACGGAAGGCCTCGGGCAGGCCGATCACCTCGTCCGTGTGACGTGTGTAGACGGTCGCGCTCGCCGGCACGCCGCGAAGAAGATCCCGGTCGTCGAGCACCTCGATCGAGCGGAACCCCGGCGGGTCCTCCCGCCTGGAGCGCGCGACGCGGCCGCCGGCGAACAGTGCCTGGAGCTGCATCCCGGCACAGATCCCGAGGACGGGGCCCTCGAAGCTGCGCACGAGGTCGCCGAGCCGCTCCAGCTCGCGCTGATCGTGCGCCGCCCAGGGTGCCGACGACCCGCTGAGCACGAGCGCGTCGGTCCCTCCCGGCACGCGGAGCTCTGCGTAGGGAGCTGTGGCTACCGGTTTCCCGGCGATCCGCTCGAGGCGCGCCCGGATTCGCTCGTACTCCGCGAGACGTTCCGGCGACAGAAAGCTCGCGTGCTCGGTGAGGACGAAGAGGACGGCCATGCCGGAGCGGCTGGGAAACGGCGGGAGCGGCGCCCACCGACCGACGGGCGCCGCTCCCGATCTCGCTACTTGATGAACTTGTACTGCTTCAGGAACGCCTTCGCCACGTCCTCGGGGAACTTTCCGCGAACGTCGATGTCGGCATTCAGCTTCGTCATCACGGCGTCGGTGAGCTTCGCCGAGATCGGTGCGAACATCGGTGCGAGCTTCGGGTACTTCGCGAAGACCTTCTGCCGCACGTTGAGCGACCCGTTGTAGATCGGGAAGAAGCTCTTGTCGTCTTTCAGGACCGTCAATCCCAGGCCCTGGATCCGGCCGTCCGTGGTGAAGATCTCGCCGATGTTGCAGATCTTCCCCTCGTCGACGGACTTGTAGATGATGCCCTCGGCGATCTTGACGATGTTGTCCGACGGGAAGGCGAAGCCGTAGGCCTTCTCGACTCCCGGCAGACCGTCATCGCGCGTCGAGAACTCGGTGCCGACGCAGATGGTCGCGTCGTCGGGCTTGTTGGCGATCAGCTTCTTGAGGTCCGAGATCTTCACGAGGCCGAGAGACCCCGCCGCCTCCTTCCGCACGGCGAGCCCGTACGTGTCGTTGAAGGGCGCACGCGCCAGCCACTTGACGCCGTTCTTCAGATCCTCCTTTGCGACGGCGCGGTAGAGCGCCTGTGGATTCTGGATCGGCTTCGTGTGCTTGAGGTGGACGATGTAGCCGGTGCCCGTGTACTCCCAGTACATGTCGATCTTGCCCGAGAGCAGGGCGCTGCGGTTCACAGACGTCCCGAGCCCGAACTTGGTCTTCACGTTCGCCCCCGTGGCCTTCAGCGCCTGCTTCGTGATCTCGCCGAGGACTCGCGACTCGGTGAAGTCCTTCGACCCGACGGTGAAGGTCGCGCCCTTGAAGTTGTACTTCGACAGCGACGGCGGAGCGGCGCCGTTCGTGTCCGCGCCTCCCGTGGCCGTCGCCGCCGTCACCATGACCGCCACGACGAGCGGCAGAAACATCACTTTCCACTTCCGTCTCACCTCGCTACCTCCTGGTTCGACATGACAACATTCCCCTACAACCCCCGAGGACGCAGAAGGTCCTCGGCGATGCCCGCAACCCAGTCGATCGTGAGTGCGAGCACTCCGGTGAGCACGCCGCCGGTCACCAGCACCGGCGTGCGGTTCAGCGCCAGCCCGTTCGTGATCAGATCGCCGAACCCGCCCGCGTTGACGAACGTCCCGAGAACCGCGGTGCCGACGTTGAGGATCAGGGCCGTTCTCACGCCGGCGAGGATCACCGGCACCGCAAGCGGGAGCTCGATGCGAAACAGGACGCGTAACCGCCCCAGGCCCATACCGCGGCCGGCCTCGATCAGCGAGTGGTCGACCTGCTGGAGGCCGACCATGGTGTTGCGCAGGATCGGCAGCATCGTGTACGCGACGAGCGCATAGACCGCCGGTCTGAACCCGACCCCGATCGTCAACGTGAAGAGGGCGACCAGCCCGATCGACGGAACGGCCTGGCCGATGTTCGCAATCGACAGGACAATTGGCCTGAGCAGTTTCGCGAACGGGCGCGTGACCAGCACCCCCAGCGGGACCGCGATTGCGATCACGAGCGCCGTCGACACGACGGCGAGCTGCACGTGCTCGATCAACTTGTCTTGCAGGAACTCCCGGTTGAGCGTTCTCCGCTCGATCGAATCGAGCTCCTTGCTGTGCACCCAGAGGTAGAGCGCGAGCAAGACGAGCGAGAGGAAGGCAGGCATCGCGGCGTACCGGAGCGCGCGCGGTATCCCTGCCCGGGCTTTCAGGTCCGCGGGAAGCGGGGGGGCTACCCCGATGCCGAGAGGCTGGGCCGCGACCGCGTCGGCGCGCGACTCGCTCACGACTCTGGCTCCTCCCTCGACTCGAGGCCGCCGGTCTGCTGCTCCTCCTCGCCGCGGTAGCGCTGCCGCGCCTCGCCGCGCATCGTGCGGATCGCTGCCCCGATCGTCTCGATGTCGATCACTCCCTTGTACGCCCCTTCCTGGTCGACCACGGCGGCCGCCCCCTGGAGTGAGTTGAGCATCTCGTTGAGGGAGTCGAAGAGCGTCGCCTGTTGCTCGATCGCGGGGGTGGCGGAGAGGCCTGTCTCGAGGAGCGGCTCGTCGCTGCGGTCGAGATCGCCAGCGTTCACCCAGCGCACAGGGCGGTGCTCGTCGTCGAGCAGGAGAACCGAGCCCTTGTCCGATCGAAGCAGGCGCTCCCGAATCGACTCGCGGTCGGCCGACACGTTTGCGGTCGGCCAGTCCACGAGCGGGACGTCTGTGACACGCGTGAGATTGAGCCGCTTCAACGAGGCCCCCGAGCCGATGAAGTCCTCGACGAACGCGTTCGCCGGTGCGCTCAGGATCGTCTCGGGAGTGTCGAACTGGGCGATATGCGAGCGGTCGTCGAGAATTGCGATTCGATCACCCATCTTGATCGCCTCGTCGATGTCGTGGGTGACGAAGACGATCGTCTTGCGGATCTGCGTCTGGAGCTGGAGGAACTCGTTCTGCAGGCGCCCGCGCGTGATCGGATCGATGGCGCTGAACGGCTCGTCCATGAGGATCACCGGGGGATCGGCCGCCATCGCGCGCGCGACGCCCACTCGCTGTCGCTGGCCACCCGAGAGCTCCTTCGGGTAGCGCTTGGCGTACGTGGCGGGCTCCATGCCGACCATGTCGAGCAGCTCCTCCACGCGCGTGTTGATGCGGTCGCGCTTCCAGCGGAGGAGCTTGGGGACGGTCGCGATGTTCTCGGCGATCGTCAGGTGGGGGAAGAGGCCGACCTGCTGGATCACGTAGCCCATCCGCCGCCTGAGCTTGTCGGGATTGACCGACGTGACGTCGTCGCCCTCGAGGATGATCCGGCCGGACGTCGGCTCGATCAGCCGGTTGATCATCCTCAGAGTCGTCGTCTTTCCGGAGCCCGAGGGGCCGACGAAGATCACGATCTCGCCCGTGGGAATCTCCAGCGTGAGCCCATCGATGGCGTTCTGCTTCTGTCCGGGGAAACGCTTGGTCAGGTCCTTCAACTCGATCATGGCTTCCGGCCGCGACGCGCCGCCGTCTTTCCCGCCCGGGTTCGTCATCGAATGCCCTTGGAGGTCGTGAGTCTTCCCAGGAGGAAGTAGAAGACGTCGGAGAGAAGCGCCAGGACGATGACGCCCAGCGTGCCCCCGACGACGAGGTCGACCGCCGTCGGCGATCCGATTCGCGCCAGGCCGTCGAAGATGTCCCTGCCGAGGCCCGGCCCGTCCACGTAGGCGCCGATCGCGGCGATTCCCAGGATCATGACCGTCGAGACGCGGATGCCGGTGAGGATCACCGGCCACGCGAGCGGGAGCTCGATCCGAAGCAGCCGCCGCAGCCTTCCCATCCCCATCCCTTCAGCCGACTCGAGCACCGCTGGATCAACGCCACGCAGCCCGGTGACCGTATTCCGCGTGATCGGCAGCAGCGCGTAGATGACGAGGGCGATCAGCACCGGCCGGTATCCGAGCCCGGCGATCGGAATCAGCAGGCCGAAGAGCGCGAGCGAGGGGATCGTGAGCGACGCCCCCTGGACGGCGAGGACGAACGCTGCGATCCGGGGTCGCCGGTAGACGAGGACGCCGACCAGGATCGAGATCACGATCGCGATCGCGATCGCTGTCAGGACGATCTTCGCGTGGGCGACTGCGAGGTCGAAGAGGTGATCTCGACGCTGCCAGAGGTAGTCGAAGAAGTCGCGCATCAGCGCGCGCCCGCCCTGCTTGCGGCCGTCGTAGGCCGCGGCCGCTGATCACGGCGCGCGGGGGAGCGCTCCGTCTCGGACCTGGCCCAGCCCAGGGCGCGCGAGAGCTCGTCCGCTCCGCTCTTGATCAGCGCACCCGCCTCGTCGATGCGGCCGTCGAATCGGAATTTGGGCGCCGAGACGTTGACAGCTGCGACGACCCGGCCAGCGAAGTCACGCACCGGCGCGGCAGCCCCGACGAGTCCGATCTCGAACTCCTCGTCGACGATGACGTAGCCTCGCTCCCGCGCGGCGGCGATCCTCGAGTGGAGCTCCTTCGCGCTCCGGGGCGCCTTCGGAGTCGTCGGGACAAGGCGGCTTCCGCCCAGCAGCGTGGTGAGGTCGTCGAGCTCGTAGTCGAGCAGCAACACACGCCCCGCCGAGGTCGAGTGGACCGGGACGGTCCTGCCGACCCAGCCCGCCGTCTGCACCGCGCGCTCCGGCGCCTCGGAAAGGATCGTCATCACCGCGGAGCCTTTCAGCACCGAGAGGTGCGCCCGCTCGCCCAGCTCCCGTGCGAGGCGCTTGAGCAGTGGATCGGCCTTGGCGACGAGCGTCGCGTACCACGAGAACCCCGCCATCGTGAGAATCCGCCAGCCCAGCCGGTAGGCCATCGTCGTCGGGTCGCGGTCGACGAGCCCGTAGCCGTCCAGAACCTTGAGCGAGCGCGAGACCTGCGACTTGTCGCACCCGATGATCGCCGCGAGCTGCGTCAC
>JACDAS010000130.1 GCA_013695295.1 Actinomycetota bacterium
CGTCTCCGCCGGCGAACTAACTCCACCCTCAGAAAGTGAAGAGCTCGATCCCGCCGCTGACGTTCAACTCGATCCCGGTGACATACGCGGCGAGGTCGGAGCAGAGGAACGCGATCGCGTTCGCAACGTCCTGCGGCTCGCCCGGGCGCCGGAGCGCGGTGCGCCGGATCATCCGCTCGCTCATCTCGGCACGGCCGAATCCGAATGCCTCGGTTCCGATAATGCCCGGCACGATCGCGTTCGCCGTGATCCCGTGCCGGGCTCCCTCGAGCGCGAGCGTCCTCGTCAGCCCGAGCAGGCCCGCCTTCGTGGTCGAGTAGCTCGCTTGGCCGAACCCGCCGAGCGTGCCAGCCACAGAGGCCATGTTCACGATCCGGCCCCACCGCGCCCTGACCATGTGCGGCCACACCGCCTGCGAGCAGTTGAACGCGCCGGTCAGGTTCACGCGCAGGTCACGCTCCCAGAGGTCCGGTGACTGGTCCGCAAGCTGGGCGACGTGGTCGAGCGTCCCGGCGTTGTTTACGAGGATGTCGATCGAGCCGAAGTCGGAGACCGTGCGCTCGACCGCTGCGGCGACCTCGTCCCGGTCCGTCACGTCGCACCTGATCGCGGCCGAGCGGCGACCGAGCTCCTGGATCTCCCGTGCCGTCGCCTCGGTGTACACGAGTCCCTGCGCGCGGGCTGCCTGAGCCAGCACCCCGTAGCGTCCGGCCTCCTCGCCGGCGTCCGACTCGACCTGGATGTCCGCGAGGACGACGTCCGCGCCCGCGCGGGCGAGGGTCAGCGCGTCCGCGCGTCCGAGCCCGCGAGAGCCGCCGGTGACGAGCGCCACCCGGCCGGAGAGATCGATCTCGAGCGGCACTCGAGCCTAACCGGCCGGACCGGGTGGGTTACTTGCCAAAGGGCCCGTCACCCCGCTCAAGAGGCGTCGCTTGCGACGCCGACCAGAAGAGGCCGCGCCGACCCGGCGGCGCGGCCGCTCGACCAGCGTCTCCTCGAGCTCCGGGAGCGAACCTAGCCACCGCGCCCGAGGAAAATCTCCTTCGCGATCACGAGCCGCTGGATCTGCGAGGTGCCCTCGTAGATCTGGAAGAGCTTGGCGTCACGCATCAGCTTCTCGACCGGGTACTCCCGCATGTAGCCGTAGCCGCCGAACACCTGCACCGCGTCGGTCGTGACCTTCATCGCGGTATCGGCCGCGAGCCGCTTCGCGAACGAGGACTGCAGGGTTGCGCGCTCGCCGCGGTCCAGCAGCCAGGCCGCCTGCCAGACCAGGAGCCTGGCGGCCTCGATCTCGGTGGCCATGTCCGCGATCAGGAAGCTGATCCCCTGGTGCATCGCGATCGGAACATCGAACGTGACTCGCTCGGTCGCGTACGCACGCGCGTAGTCGTAGGCCGCCTTGGCGACTCCAACCGCGCCTGCGGCCGTGCCGGGGCGGGTCAGGTCGAGCGTCTTCATCGCGATCTTGAAGCCCTCCCCCTCCTCGCCGAGACGGTCAGCGACCGGGATCCTGACGTCGCTGAGCGCGAACGCGGACGTGTCCGTCGAGCGCTGGCCCATCTTGTCGAGGTGCTGCTCGATCGTGACGCCGTCGGCGTCCATCGGGACGACGAAGGCAGACAGCCCGCGGTGTCCCTGCGAGCGGTCGGTCGAGGCGAAGACCACGGTCCAGGCGGCGTGGCCGGCGTTCGTGATGAACATCTTCGAGCCGTTCAGGACGTACTCGTCGCCGGTTCGGACGGCCGTGGTCTTGATCCGGGCCGCGTCGGAGCCGGCGTCCGGCTCGCTCAGCCCGAAGGAGCACAGGATCGGCTCCTCGGTGAGCGGGGTCAGCCACCGGCGCTTCTGCTCGTCCGTGCCTGCTACGAGCAGCGGTCCCGCGCCGAGGGTGTTGCAGATGATCGACACCGCAATGCCCGAGCAGCCCCAGGAAAGCTCCTCGCCGATCAGCATCCCGTCGAAGCCCGGGAGGCCGAGCCCGCCGTACTCCTCGGGGATGTGGACGTTCATGAGGCCGACCTCGAAGGCCTTCTCGATGATGTCCGCGGGGTGCGTCGAGTGCTCGTCGTACGCTGCGGCCTTTGGCCGAATCTCCTTCTCGGCGAACTCGCGGGCAAGCTCGCGGACCGCCTGCTGCTCCGGGCTCAGCGCAAACGAGATCCCTTCCCCCAGCACTGTTTCGGTCACCGCCATTGTCTCTGCTCCCTCGCTTGGCTGGTCGGTCGAGCGTAGGCTCGATCGGCCCGCAGAGTCTAGACCGTCTGGTCTGGATGGTTGATCGGAAATTCACGCAGCGCAGCCGGTGGCCCTGCGGGTGCGCGAATCTCCGATCAACCATCTAGGCTGCTTCGGTGGATTTCGAGCTGACCGAGGAGCAGCGGCTGATCCAGGAAACGGTCCGCGCCTTTGTCGACGAGCGCGTCCTGCCGAACGCGATCGAGAACGACATCGCCCACCGCCTGGACACCGCTGCGATCGAGGGCATGGCCGAGCTCGGGCTGCTCGGCATCGTGATTCCCGAGGAGTACGGGGGCGCCGGGCTCGATTTCGTCTCCGAGGCGCTGATGTGCGAGGAGATCGAGCGCGGCGAGGCCGCCTTGCGGACTCTGATCTCCGTCCACGTCGGGCTGAACTCGCTCGCCCTGCTCCGCTACGGCAGCGAGGACCAAAAGCAGCGGTACCTCGTGCCGCAGGCGCGCGGCGAGAAGCTCGCCTGCTTCGGGCTGACCGAGCCCGGGGCGGGCTCCGACGTCGCCGCGATGCGCGCCAGTGCGCGGCGCGAGGGCGACACGTACGTCCTGGACGGGCAGAAGAACTGGATCTCATACGCCTCGGTCGCAGATCACCAGCTGGTCTTCGCCAAGACCGATCCGTCCGCCCGCCACAAGGGCATCTCGGCGTTCGTGGTCGAGCGCTCGTGGCCGGGCGTCACGACCCGGGACACGGACAACAAGCTCGGAATCTGGGCCGGATCGACCGGCGAGCTCTTCTTCGAGAACGTCGAGGTGCCCGCCGAGAACCTCGTCGGCGAGGAAGGGCAGGGATTCGAGATCGCCATGTACTCACTCGACCAGGGCCGCTTCACCGTGGCAGCGGGGGCATGCGGGGTGATTCGCGCGTGCCTCGAGCGCTCCGTCGGCTACGCGCGGGAGCGGGAGACCTTCGGCCAGGCGATCGGCCGCTACCAGTTCGTCCAGGACATGATCGCGAAGATGGTGCTCGGCTACGAGACCTCGAAGCTCCTCGTCCTGCAGGCAGCCTGGATGAAGGACGAGGGGCGACGGAACACCCGCGAGACCTCGCTCGCGAAGTGGCACGCGACGGAGTCGGCGTTCGAGGCCGCGCACCTCGCGATCCAGGTCTTCGGCTCCTACGGCTACTCCGGCGAGTACGGGATCGAGCGCTACTTCCGAAACGCCCGCGCCCCGATCATCTACGAGGGCACGACGCAGATCCACAAGCTGCTGCAGGCCGAGCACGCGCTCGGCTACAGGCGGCTGAACGGACGGGACGGCGACGTGTCGCCGGTGGCCTCGTGGGCGCCTGCCCTTGCGGCTCTTCCCGCCTGAGGCTAGTCCTCGCCGTCGAAGTAGTCGACACCCGCGTCCTCGCGGACGAGCAGCCGCCGGTGCTTCGAGAAGACGCCGACCTTGCCGCTGTCCGGGTACTCCGCCACTTCCACCTCCGCTTCGCTCGAGAGGATCAGCAGCCTGGCCGGCTCGGCGGTGTCGTTGCGCACGAGGTGAGCGCCTTCGGGGCCGCGCCGGAAGGCGACCGCGTCGCCCGGCCGCAACTCCTGCTCACCCTCGGGGCTGCGAAGCGTCGGGCGGCCCGCGAGGACGAGCAGCCACTCCTCCTCGGCGTGGTGCCAGTGGTACGGAAAGGTCTTTTCGCCCGGTGCGAGCTCGTAGAGGCTGGCACCCAGGAGCTCTGCACCGAGCCGACCGCCGACGTCGAGGCGCCGCCACTTCCACCCCGGCCGGTCGCGACCGCCGTCCCACTCGTCGGCGAAGAGGTTCACGGGCTCCATCACCGTCATGATTCTCCCATGAAGCTGCTCGTATCAGCCGCGGCCATCCTCGCGACCGCCTCCGTGGCCGGTGCGAAACCGCCGCCGGCCGGCGTCCTCGTGCCCGGGCGGAGCCTCGGCGGGCTTCGCCTCGGGATGGCCCCCGCGCAGGTGCGCGCCGCCTGGGGGCCGGACTTCGGGCGCTGCAGGTCGTGCCGGTACCGGACGTGGTACTACAACTACGCCGGGTTCTCGCCGAAGGGAGCCGGCGTGGAGTTCCGGCAGGGCCGCGTCGCCGCGATCTTCACACTCTGGTCGCCGTCGAGCTGGCACACACCGAGGCGCCTGAGAATCGGCGACCCGGTCGGGCGCCTGACGCAGGTCTACGGCGCGCTGCCGCGGGTCGAATGCGGGGGTTACTACGCCCTCACCCAGCCGGGCCAGGTCACGACCGCCTACTACGTGCGCGAGGAGAGAATCTGGGGGTTCGGCCTCAGCCGGGCTGAGGTTTCGGCCTGCCGCTAGGTCGCGCCAGAGCAATTCCCGGCCAACCACCCCGTGCTTCAATCGGCGGGTGCACCCGCTCGACGGCCTGCTCGCGGTCGACCTGACGCGGTACCTCCCCGGCCCGTTCGCGAGCCGGGAGCTGCTGCGGCTCGGAGCCCGCGTCGTGCGGGTCGAGCCACCGGAGGGTGACCCGATGCGTCGAACCGCGCCCGCGTGGGAAGCGGCCTTGAACGCAGGCAAGGAGTCGGTCGTGTGCGACCTCAAGCGGGAGCCGGCCCTCGCACGCGCGCTCTGTGCGCGGGCCGACATCGTGCTCGAGGGCTTCCGGCCGGGGGTCGCCGCACGGCTCGGTCTCGGGCCCGGCGACGTGTCCGACCGGGCGGTCTACTGCTCGATCACCGGGTTCGGCTCGGGCGGACCGCACGAGCAGCGAGTCGGGCACGATCTCAACTACCTCGGCTGGGCCGGCGTGCTTGCAGACACCGCTCCGGCAGTGCCGCCGCTCCCGTTCGCGGACCTCGCGGCGGGCGCGCTGTACGCGGCGCTCGAGATCGTGGCCGCCCTGCTTCAGCGGGCTCGCACGGGCACCGGAGCGAGGCTCGAGATCTCGATGACCCACAACGCCCACCGCCTCGCGGCGCACCGTTTGGGGGGAGAACCGACGACGCGCCTGCTGACCGGTGGGCTCGCCTGCTACCGCATCTACGGGACGCGCGAGGGCCGTCTCCTCACGATCGCCGCGCTCGAGCCGAAATTCTTCGGACGCCTCTGCGAGCTGCTCGGCCGGTCCGACCTCTCCACCCGTCAGTGGCAGGCCGATCAGGCGGCCCTGGGAGCCGAGCTGGCCGCGATCTTCGCCACCCGCGACCTCGCTGCGTGGCTCGAGCTCTTCGAGCACGAGGACGTCTGCGTGGGGCCGGTGCGAACGCTCGAGGAGGCGTCGGAGTTCGGCGGCCGCCCCGCCGGCGCTGGCCCCGCGCTCGGCGAGCACACCGAAGCCTGGCGGGACGAGCTCGAGCTCCGCGATCCGCGGCAGTCCGGCTACCCGGGGCGAGGAAGTCCGAGCGCCGCCGGCAGCGAGTAGAGGTCCCGAAGCCCTGCGACGCCCGGGTAGCGGCCCTCCCGATCCACGAGGAACGCGCGCATGCCGAGCGCCCGAGCCCCCTCGATGTCGTCCTCGAGCGAGTCGCCGACCATCGCAGCCGCTTCCGGCGCGACGTCGAGGTGCTCGAGCGCCGCCCGGAAGATCGTCGGGTGCGGCTTCGTCTTGCCGTGCGCGCGCGAGGAGAGCGCGACGTCGACGTCGAGCCCGTGGTGCGACACGAACCCGTCGAGGTCGCGCGAGGTGTTCGACACGAGCCCGAGCTTCAGGCCGAGGCGCCGCAGCTCCTCCAGCACCGGCAGGGCGTCCTCGAACAGGTCGAAGTTGTGCGCGTGCTCCCAGGCTCTCGTCATCTCGGCTGCGCATTCGTACGCTCGCTCGGCAGCGCCGCCCATGCCCCGGATGATCCGCTCGGTGAAGAGGACCCAGACCTCCTCGTCGTGGTCGAGCTCCGGGTGGTGCTCGAGCTCGGCGAGCGCCGCCACGCGCGCCTCGTGGTAGCGCGCCGGCTCGAGCTCCAGCCCGAACCGCCGCCCCAATCGCCGATAGCCCTCTGGCCCGAGGTCGGGCCCCGGCTTGACGATCGTGTAGTCGACGTCGAAGAGAACGGCTTCGAGCGCGCTCACGCGGGCGAGGACCGCCGGTACGCGTGCGGCTGTCTGCTCGCCAGCGAGGGCAGGCTCCGGCGGATCTCCTCCAGCCGCGATCGGTCCAGATCGGCCCAGATCACCGTGGGCTCGTCCGGCGCCTGCGCGAGGACGACACCCCAGGGATCCGCGATCAGGGAGCGGCCGTAGCTCCTGCGATCCGGCCTCGTCTCGCCCACCTGCGCGGCCGCCAGGACGAAGCACTGGTTCTCGATCGCACGCGCACGGAGGAGCACCTCCCAGTGGTCGCGTCCGGTCCGCTCGGTGAAGTGCGCCGGCACCGTGACGATCTGAGCCCCCTCGAGAGCGAGGATCCGGTACAGCTCGGGGAAGCGGACGTCGTAGCAGATCGAAAGGCCGAGGCTCCAGCCGCCGGCCCGGCAGACGACAGCCTCCTCGCCCGGCTCCTCCGCCTCCGACTCGCGGTAGACGAGCCCGTCGACCTCGACGTCGAACAGGTGGATCTTCCGGTAGAGCGCCACCAACTCGCCCTCCGGGCCGAAGACGAGACTCGTGTTCGAGAGCTTCTGCCGCCCCTCGCGCCGCTCTGTGATCGAGCCGCCGACGAGCGTGATCCCGTGTTGCGCCGCCCAGCCGGACATGGCCTGAACCGACTCGCCCTGCTCAAGCGTCTCCGCCCCTGACCGGAGCTCGTCGGCGTCGCCGATCAGATTCCACTTCTCGGGCAGGACGACGAGCTTCGCCCCGGCCAGGGCCGCATCGGCAACCAGCCGCTCGGCCCGCTCGAGGTTGACCGGCTTGTCCCGGCCGCTCGTCAGCTGGACGCAGGCCACGCGAAGACGGTCGAACACGGCGTGAGGTTAGCGACCGCGGACGGCGGCTTCCCGCGCCGCCCGCGTGAGCTACCGCACTCCCGAGCGAAAGTTGAGCGGGGGAACGGCGGTTCCCCACGCTCAATCGGGGTGCCCAGATTCGAACTGGGGACCTCTCCGACCCGAACGGAGCGCGCTACCAGGCTGCGCTACACCCCGAGTCGACACACGTTAGCGGCTCCTCACGGGTCCGGCCTGGCAGCAAAACGCGCCGTTGCAACTCCGGCACCGGCCCGGCGCAAGCTGGTCACCGTAGCCGCGACGGTGCCTCACGAGACAACGGTGGAGTCGCGCGGCGGTGCTCCGCATCGAGCTCTACCGGAATACAATCGCGAGCCTTGGCCGCGCGGGACGAGATCGTCGCCTATGCGAACGAGCTGCTCGAGGTCGAGCGCTTTCCCGAGTTCGCCCCGGCCGGCCTCCAGGTCGTGGGCGCCGAAGAGGTGCGGAGGATCGTCTGCGGGGTCTCGGCCTCGCGTGCGCTGTTCCAGCACGCCGCGACGGCTGGGGCCGAGCTCGTGCTCGTCCACCACGGCGTGATCTGGCGCAACGAGCCCCGGGTGATCGACGTTCGCATGAGGGGCCGCCTGGCTGTGCTGTTCGAACACGACCTGAACCTCGTGGCCTACCACCTGGCACTCGACGCACATCCCGAGGTCGGGAACAACGCGCTGCTCGCCAGCGAGCTCGGCGTCATCGTCGAGAGCTCGTTTGCCGACATCGGCGTCGGCGGCCGTTTGCCCGCTCCCGCCGCCATCGCCGATCTGGTCGAGCGCATCCGCAGCCTGCTCGGCCGCGAACCGCTCGTGTTCGCGCACGGTCCGGATCTCGTGGAGCGAGTGGCGATCTCGAGTGGCGGCTCCGGGGGACACCTCATCGAGGCTGCCGAGAACGGGTACGAGCTCTTCCTGACGGGCGAGCCCGAGGAGCCGTCCCTCCACACCGCACGCGAGCTCGGAATCCACTTCGTGGCCGGCGGCCACTATGCGACCGAGCGCCTGGGCGTCCAGGCGCTCGCAGCGCGCCTCGCCGAGCGCTTCGACCTCGAGTGGGAGTTCGTCGACTTCCCGAATCCGGTCTAAGACCGGGGGGGGGGGGGGGGGGGGGGGGGGGGGGGGGGGGGGGGGGG
>JACDAS010000171.1 GCA_013695295.1 Actinomycetota bacterium
ACGTAGAGCGCGCCGTCCGGGCCGAAGGCGAGGCCCCGCGGGTTGTCGAGCCCGCTCATCACCGGTGTGACGGTCACGGCACCGGCACCTGCGGGGACGGCCAGGCCGAGAACGCCGGCCGCCATGAGGATGAGCTTCTTCATCGGTGCCTCCACGAGCTCGCGGGAAAGGAGGCGCCGAGCATGCGACACGCGGCCCGGGAAACCGTCGTGAGCCGCCGCTACCGTTCGCTCCATGGAACCGGAGCCGGCGCACCTACGGGATTGGCTCAGAGAGCACCCGCTCCCCGATACGGCGTTCGTGCAGACGGTTGCGGGCATCGCCGCTCGTGCCCTTGCGGGGGACGACTTCTGGGTCGCGGTCCGTGAGTTCCTCGACGAGTTCGCCTTGCTCCAAACCGACGCGCAGCGGGCTCGGGCGATCTCCGACCCGCCGCCGCTGACCGGCGACGCCGGTCAGGACGCCTACGTCGCAGCGCTCGCGGAGCACCTCGCAGCGACGAGCCGGATTCCGCGCCCGGCGTGGACGGTCGACGGGCGGTTCCTCGAGCGCTTCTGGTTCGTGAGCAGCGTCCGAGGCTTCCGCGCGCTCGCGCTTGTCGAGTCGCCGGCGGCGTTCCGCCGGCGGGGCATCTTCATCAGCGCTGGCTCCCTCCGGCGCTGCTGACGTGGACCGTGCCGAGATCGTCTCCGCGCTCACCGCCCTGGGCGTTGTCCTCGACGTCAGAGGCCTTCAGGGAGAGATGTACGTCGTCGGGGGTGCGGCGATCGCGCTCGCCTACGACGCCCGCCGTGCGACACGGGACATCGACGCCGTCTTCGAGCCGAAACTGGCCCTGTACGAAGCCGCAAGGGAGGTCGCCGGGCGTCTCGGCCTGCCGCCCGGCTGGCTCAACGATGCCGTCAAGGGATTCCTCGCCGGCGACGACCCGCTTGCGGCGGAAGTGCTCGACGTTCCTGGCCTGCGGTGCCTCGCCGCGTCGCCGCGGATGCTCCTCGCCCTGAAGGTGCTGGCTCATCGGGTCGGGGAGGACGAAGACGACGTGCTCCTACTCGCTGCCGAGCTCGGGCTCGGGAACGCCCAGGACGTTCTGGAAGTCGCGACGGAGGTCTACGGCGACCGGCTCGATCCTGCAGCGCGGTTCTTCGTCGAGGAGCTCTTCGCGGACGCTGCCTCTCGGGGGTAGAGAGGCCTCGCGTCCGGCCGCGCCCTCACCGAAGCGCATCCGCCGCAGCCTCGTCGAACGTGACGAGCTCACCGGGCAACAGCACGCGGATCGCCTCCTCCCGGGCGACCGTCGGGTTCCGCAGGCCCTCGATCAGCGGCCGCGCCACGCCCGCTCGCACCGGCGTGACGAGGTGGAGCCACAGGGAGGAGAGCCGCGGCGTCAGCACCGGCACCTCGACGATCCAGGGGAGCCGGCCGCGCAGGCGCGCGACTCGCTCGATCATCTCGCGGTAGGCCATCACCTCGGGCCCGCCGGCGTCGAACGAGCGGCCCAGGGCGCCGGGGAGGCCGCAGACGCCCGCGAGGTAGCGCAGGGCATCGGTCAGGGCGATCGGCTGCGTCGGCGTCGAGATCCAGCGCGGGCAGACCATCGCCGGTAGGCGGTCGACGAGCGCCACGATCGTCTCGAAGGCCGCGCTGCCGCGCCCGACCACCATCGCCGCCCGCAGCGTCGTCACGGGCACGTCCCCCGCGGCCAGCCGCCGGCCCGTCTCCCGGCGGCTGCGCAGGTGCGCCGAGAGCCCGGGGTCGTCGTCGCCGAGCCCGCCGAGGTAGACGAGCTGCGAGACGCCGGCTCGAGCGGCCTCCGTCGCCACCGTCTCGGCAGCCAGCAGGTCTCGCGCTTCGAAATCGGGCCTGCCGAGGGAGTGCACGAGGTAGTAGGCAGCCTCGACACCCTCGAGCGCGCGGCGTACAGCCTCCGGCTCGGTCGCCTCGGCGACCGCCCACCGCACGCCTTCGGGACCCGGCGGCTGCGGGCGCCGCGAGACGGCGACGACCTCGTGCTCGGCCGCGAGCACGGGCAGCAACGGCCGCCCGATCGTGCCCGTCGCGCCGAAGACGGCGACCCTCACCTGCTCGCCTCCGCGATCAGGTGGGCGAAGTAGCGGCGGCTGATCGCCACGTGGATCCGGCTCTGCACGTGCTTGTAGAGCGTGCCGCCGAGGCTTCGCCGGCCGGTGCGCCCGGCCAGGAACGGGAAGAAGCCGCGGATCGCCGAGCTCAGCTCGAGCCTGCCGCCGTCGAACTGGACGAAGCTGATCTCGCCGCCGCGGCGTCGCGCGAGCGCACCGCCCGCGATCGGGTACGTGCAGCCGACCCGAACCGCGGAGGCCTCGACGCGCGGGGCGTCGAAGCGCAGCAGCACCGGCCCGAGGCCGAGGAGTCGCAGCTCGAGCCCGGGGCCAGCCCTGCGCGGCCGGACGAGCCCGAGGAGCGAGCCTTCGACCTCGCGCCAGTAGCGGCGCCCGAGAGCGCGCGCGCCATCCGCATCCCACGCGACGACGGGGTGGGGGAGGGCGACGCGCTGCTCGGACTCGATCGCCCCGTCCGGGGCCTGTCGCTGCGTCGAGGCCCACCCGCGGAGCTCGGCCCGCGGCTTGGGCTTCCTCGGCACGCTCATCACCGCCAGGCTACGGCAGGTGGACGCGTGTCTGCGACTACCCTTCGCCTCGATGAGCGGTACAAGCCGTCGCGGCCTCCCGATCACCGTCGCCGTCTTCCTCTCCGGGGCCGTGCTGCTGGGAGTCGAGATCGCCGCCAGCCGCGTCCTCGCGCCGTTCTTCGGGAACTCCCTGTTCGTCTGGGGCTCCCTGATCGGAGTCGTGCTCGCCGGCCTCGCCCTCGGCTACCTCGTTGGCGGCGCCCTCGCCGACAGGTGGCCCTCGCCGGCCCTGCTGATCTCGGTGATCCTCGCCGGCGGCGCGTCGGTCGTCGCGATTCCCCTGCTCGACGAGGCCGTGCTCGAGGCGATTCTCTCCTGGGACCCGGGCGCCCGTCTCGACCCCCTGCTCGCGAGCGTGGTTCTGTTCGGCCCGACCAGCATCCTCCTCGCGGCGGTGACCCCGGTCGCGATCCGCCTCCGCGCGGTGGCGATCGCCCAGCTCGGCCGCACCGCCGGCCGGCTGTTCTCGATCTCGACGCTCGGCAGCATCGCCGGGACCTTCGCGACCGCCTTCTGGCTGGTCCCGGAGCTCGGCACCGACCAGCTGCTCGCGGCCGCGGGGGGCACGCTCTTCGCCGCGGCCGCGATCGTCGCCGTCTCGGAGCGGTTGCCCCTGGCGGTCGCGTGCGCGGCGGTCGCGGTCGCCGGGGCCGGAGTTCTCTCGGTCGAGCTCGATCCAGGCACCGGCGGGACGCTCTCGCGGGTCGCGGCCAGGAACTGGTCGCCGGTCTACCGGCAGCGGGGCGAGGTCGCCGGGGGCCCGCAGCAGGACTACGGCGGCCTGAAGGTCCTCTTCCGCAAGGACACGCAGTACCACCGGCTCGCGGTCGTCGAGGGGGA
The DNA here is from genome assembly GCA_013695295.1 of Actinomycetota bacterium. Taxonomy (GTDB): domain Bacteria; phylum Actinomycetota; class Thermoleophilia; order Gaiellales; family Gaiellaceae; genus JACDAS01. The sequence goes on from JACDAS010000171.1 coordinate 3,512, forward strand.
GACCGAGCGGACGCTGCGGTTCGACAGCTCGTACCAGAGCGCGATGAGCCTCGACGATCCCTTCCGGACGCAGTGGGAGTACACGGA
>JACDAS010000178.1 GCA_013695295.1 Actinomycetota bacterium
GCTCTGACGGAAGGAAGGGGCGTCTCGGCGCCCGCGCTTCGTTTCGTTAGAGCGTCTTAGGCGCCCGAGGCGGGTGCAGGCGACGCCGGCTCGGTCGTCGTCGGCTCCGTCGTCGTCGGCTCCGTCGTCGTCGGCTCCGTCGTCGTCGGCTCGGTCGTGGTCGGCGGCGGGGGCGGTGGCTTCGGCTTCGGCTTCGGCTTCGTCCCGACCTGGACGACGTTCGGCTCGGCGCGGTACGAGGAGGACCAGGTGTCGTCGTGCAGGACCTCGCCCTTCGCGGTGTAGACGACCCGGCGGACACTCGTGGCAAGCGAGGGCGACCCCGACTCCTCGACGACGGTCTCGCCCTTGTAGAGCTCAGGATTCGGAATCTGCTTCACCGGGGGGTCGCCTGTCACGCGAAGCTCGGAGGTCTCGCTCTCGACCCGCCTGTGCACGGGCGTCCCATAGAGCGCCACGGTCAGGCGATCGCTGCCCACCCACGTCCGGAGCAGCAGCCAGTGCCCGGTGTCGTTGACGAAGCGCAGGTCGAGGTCCGGATAGTTGACCGTGGCGTCCCGGCCCTGCGGATAGTGGCTGATGTAGAGCGCGTGATTCGTGCGCTGTGTGATCTCGAGCCCCGCCTCGAACGCAGCGTTGAAGGTCGTCGTCGAGACCTGGCAGACGCCCCCGCCGATCCCCGTCTGAAGCTCGCCGTTGATGATCACCGGGGCCTCCTTGAAGCCCTTCTCCTCCGTCCGCTCGCCGGTCGTCTCGTTGAAAGAGAACTCCTCGTCGGGAGCGATCAGATGGTGGTCGATCAGGCGCGACACCAGCTGGACGTTCGAGATCCGGTTGGGGTCGCCGCCGTAGATCGTCTCGTAAGCGCCGACGAGCCCGGTGACGCCCATCGCCCTCGCATCGGCAGTCGTCCGGTCGGCCTGCTTCGTTGCGACGACGAGCTTCGCGCGCCTGCGCGTTGGCGACAGCGCGGCCGCAAGGAGGACGTCCACCGTCGCCGGAACGTCGAGTGCGCGGCCTTCCTTGGCGGGGACGATGCGGACCCCATCCGAGTAGACGGCGAAGTCGGCGTTCTCGGGCTTGCGGTTGACGAAGCGTCCGAGTCGTGCGAAGTAGCGATCTGCCCCGCGACCCCCGATGCGTAGCGCAGTCGCCCCGCCGGAGGGCAGGCTGAGGAGCTGGGCGATCCGCCAGCGAGGAAGCCGCAGGGAGGTCGAGCCCATGGTCAGCCGCACGGGCGCCGAGAGCGCGGTGCGAACCTGGGCGGCCACCGGTCGGAGCTGCTCGGTCGTGACCCGCGGCCGATCGACGCGGAACGGGAGGGCGACCCGCGTCCGCTCGAAGCCGACCAGGGCTCGCACGACGATCCGAGCCGCGAGCTTTCGGTCGAGGAGGCGGCCCGGCTGGTCGGGCACGATCACGGGGCGAAGCCCGACGAGACGCACCGCAGCCTCGCGATGCGGGCGATCGAGGACCGCCGCAATCGTCCGGATCCGGACGTCGAGCGCAGGCGCGAACACCTGAGCGGATGGCGTGACGTCCACGCCGAAGAAGCGGACGCGAAGGCGTCGGAAACCTCGAACGGGCCCGAAGCCGTCTCCCCCGTGCCGGGCTGCTTCGACGGCTCCGCGCCAGTCGACCTCGAGCCCGACCTTGCTCGGCCGGATCGACCATCGCCTCTTGCCGGTGGTGAAGACGATCGGTACGTCCGCGAGCGCGCTCGAGCGGCGCTCGAGCACCTGGATCGCCTCCTCCGCGGTCAGTCCGCCGACCTCGACGCCATTGATCCGCACCCCCTCGGCGATCGTCGAGGGTGAGCCCGCGAATGCGAACCCGAGCGTCGCTCCACTCAGCGCAAGCACGAAGGCGAGGGCGGCGATCCAGCGGCGAACGAGCATGCCGCGGCGAGCCTTGCGGCGTCGTCGCTGATGCTGCGCACGGGTGGGGCTCGCCTGGCGGCGCAAGTCTCATGAATGGTAGCGACGAAGCGGCGACTCCGGCATCCCCCGAACGGCGC
>JACDAS010000214.1 GCA_013695295.1 Actinomycetota bacterium
ACGTAGAAGGGGTAGCAGACGTGTGGGCGCTCGACGTACAGCGCGATCGAGGCAACCCGATTCCTCGTCATCTCGAGCCTCACTTTGACGGTTTCGCCGAGCCGCCTGAATTGTCCCAACCACACGTAGGTGCCTCCCTCACCCTGGCGCAGCGTGAAGCCGTTCCATCTGTAGACGCAAGACCCCTTCACGCGGTGGCACTGGCCAAGAGGGATTGCGGAACCGACACCAAAGCCGTTTGGTGCGCGGTAGGCCCCGCTCTCAGAGGAAACCCAGACGACCCGCCCGCCTCGGTCATAGGCCGCGCCGATTCGGCCGCGGCCGCGATAGATGCGGAAGTCGAGGCCCTTGTCGGCATAGCGTTTGACGGGCGATCCGTAGCTGTACTCGATTCGCGTCGCCGTCATGCCGAGACCGATGTTGCCGATGAGGTGCCACTTCACGAGCCTGGCCGGATCCGACGCCGTGGCCGATGCTCCTCCGCCGGACGCGAGCATGAGCGCGAAGAGCATCGTCCCAATGAGCCTGCGGAATCTCATGAAGATCGAGCGAGTAAGTCTAGAGGTGCTTCGGTGCATCGCCGCCGCGACCGACATGGCGGGCGCGGCCCACATCCGCCGGCCGAAGAAGGATCACCCGCCCGAAGTCATCATGGCTCCGCGACAGCGGAGCCGGACTTCGGGCGGTTTGTGGGGGCGGGAGGATTCGAACCTCCGTAGGCTGAGCCGACGGGTTTACAGCCCGTTCCCTTTGGCCGCTCGGGCACACCCCCGAGGAGCGGGCATTGTAGCCGCGGGGTCTCCTCGGTCACGCGATCGAGGAAGTGCAGCGAGTGCACCGATCGGGTCAGGCGCCTGGCGCGCTCCTTCGCGTCTACGATCGCTCCGGTGGAACGCTTCGACGTCGTCGTCGTCGGCGCCGGTCCGGCCGGGTCGACCGCCGCCTTTCGGCTTGCGCGCTCGGGCGCGTCGGTCCTCCTGCTCGACCGTGCACGGTTCCCGCGAGACAAGCCGTGCGGCGGCGGGGTGACGCTGCGCGCGACGCGCGAGCTACCGGTCGACGTCTCGCCGGTCGTCGAGGACGTCGTCGACCGGATGGAGCTGCGGCTGAACTACGGGGCCCGCTTCGAGCGCGGCGGCACACGGCCGCTCGTCTGGATGACGCAGCGCCGCCTGCTCGACGCTCACCTAGCCGCCGAGGCGGCGCGCGCGGGTGCAACCTTCCGCGACGGCGTCCGCGTGACGGCACTCTCCGAGGAGGGCGGCGGTGGCGTGACGGTCGCGTTCGACGGGGGTCGGGTGGAGGCACGCGCCCTCGTCGGCGCGGACGGCGCGAACGGGCCGGTCCGGCGGCTGGTCGGAATCTCCGCGAGCTACGTGCACGGGGTCGCCTACGAGGGCAACGTGTCCTACGGGCACGTCGACCGGGAGCGCTACCGGGGTCGGGCCGTCGTCGAGCTCGCCGGGATTGCCGGCGGCTACGGCTGGATCTTCCCCAAGGGCGACCACGTCAACGTCGGGGTCGGTGGCTGGGAGCGCGAGGGCCCGCGGCTCCGCGGCCACCTCGCGCGCCTCTGCGCCGAGCACGGGATCGCGCTCGACCAGGTGAGCGCGCTCCGTGGCCACCGGCTGCCGCTCCGGCGCATCGGCTCCGCGCCCGTGGCCGGGCGGACGCTGCTCGTGGGGGACGCGGCCGGCCTCGTCGATCCGCTGACGGGAGACGGGATGTACGAGGCTTTCCTCAGCTCGCGACTCGCCGCGATCTCGATCCTCGACCTGCTCGAAGGACGGGCGCCCTCGCTCGATCCCTACGCGCGCTCGCTCGCTCGCGCCGTCGGGCCGCAGGCGGCCGCGTCCTGGGGCGCGAAGCTCGCGCTCGACCGCTTCCCGCGCTCGACGTTCGCTCTCGCGCGGGGCCCGTTCGTGTGGCGCGCGATCGAAGGGCTGATCCGCGGCGAGCTCGGCCACCTTGGCGAGGCCCGCGGTGCGGCACGCGGCCCGCTCCGGCTCGTCGAGACACTCGGCAGGCTCGCTGGCGGCTCCCAGCCGCGAGAGGTGGCGCCCGCTAGTAGCGGGAACTAGAGCAGCTCTGACGAAACGAGGCACAGCGTCGCCGAGACACCGCTGCGCGTGCGGTAGTGCTTCTTCCGGCACGGCCGCCCCCGACCGCACACAGTCCCGTCCCGATGCGGTCGCCGCTCCTCGCCTGTCTCGCCCTGGTCGTCTGCGCCTCCGCGCTTGGCGCGGCGGGTTGTGGCGGCGACGGCGGCGGCGGCGAGCGTCTCTCGAAGGCCGACTTCGTCTCGCAGGCAAATACGATCTGCCGCGACGCGAACAAGGAGGCCGAGGGCCTGAAGCCCGACCTCCCGTCCGACTTCGATCCGACCTCCGAGTCGGTGACCGACGATCAGCTCGACACGTTCGGCGACTACATCGAGGAGATCACCGGCATCTTTCGCGATCAGGTCGACGAACTGCGCGGCTTGAAGCCGCCCGAGGACTTCCAGGACGACTTCGACCGCGCCCTCGACCTCGTCGACGAGACGCTGAACGAGAGCGAGGCGGCCGCCGACGCGGCCCACGACGGCGATCGCGAGACGATGAACGCGAAGCTGGATGAGTCCGAGCGGAACTCCGACGAGGCGAACAGGATCGCGAACGGCTACGGCCTGACCGACTGCGGCGGGTAGCCGTCCCGGTCGGGGCCGCGCTGTTAGTAGCACGCGCACGCGCGCGCGAGGCGAGTCCAGGCCGGCTCCAACTCGCGCTTACATGGTCTCCAGAGAGGCCCTGCGGCGGCTCTCCCGTTCGAAGTAGCTGAAGAGGAAGTAGGCGCTGGCGCCGTAGGCGACCGCAATCCCGACCTCGGTCCAGACGAGGCCGGCGACCTCGCCCAGCGCGGCCCCGGCCGCCACCTCGCGCGCCGCCTCGATCCCGTGCGTCAGCGGCAGAGCCCTGCCGATGGCCTCCATCCAGGCAGGCAGGGCGTCGAGGGGGACGTTGACGCCGCAGAAGAGCAGCATCAGGAAGTACGCGAGGTTGGCTCCGAAGAGGACGTCCCGGGCACGGAGTCCGATCGACCCGAGCAGGAGCCCGAAGCCCGTACAGGAGCCTGCGGATACGGCGACGACGAGCCCGAGCGCCGGAAGGGACGAGGCGGCCGGGTGGAAGTCGAGCAGGAGGCTGCTGACGCCGAGGCCGACGGCCGAGACGAAGAGGCCGTTCGCGATCAGCGGCACCGAGCGGCCGAGGAAGAGGGCGGCACGGTTCGCGGGCGAGGCGAGGAGGGGCGAGAGCGTCCCCATCCACCGCTCGTTGGCGATCGTCATCGTCCCCGCGTAGACCGCGGCCATCGAGCACGACTGCACCGCGTTGCCGACGACGAACCACGAGTCCGACTCGAGGTCCCGGAAGCGGCCCAGGTAGGTGAAGAAGAGGATCTGGAAGATCGGTGCCCCGAGCATCGTCGGGATGTAGATCGACGGGCGGAGCCAGTTGAAGAGCGCCCGGTACGAGATCAGACCCCCGACGAAGAACAGGCGCAGGAACGACCGCAGGGAGCTCACGTCAGCGAGAGCGAAGCGCGCTCGCGGGCGAGCCGCTCGAAGAGCCGTAGGAAGACGATGCCGAGGAGCAGGTAGACGGCGCCGAGCACGGTGCACATCCCGATCGCGGCCAGCGGGTCGCCGCCGAGCGCGGCCTCGCGGATCGCGCGAACGCCCCAGGTCGGGGCGATCAGCCAGGAGATCGGCGACACCCACCCCGGCAGCAGCGAGACCGGCACGAGCAGGCCGGTGATCAGCCAGACCGGGTACTCGAGCAGGTTCGACAGCGCATTCGCGTTGCGGTAGAGGACGAAGGTCGAGGACAGCAGGAGCCCGAGCAGGCCGAGGCTGACCACGGTCGCGGGGAGGGCGAGAAGGAAGAGCAGCGGGTGCTCGAGCTCGAGTGGAACACCGAAGAGCAGACGCCCCCAGAGGAGTGTCCCCCCGAGCGCGTAGAGGCCGATCGTCGAGGTTGCGAGCGTGATCGAGACGAGCACGACGACGAACGGAACGGGGGCCACGATCAGGCTCTCGAGGGTGCCCTGCCACCGCTGCCACTGGATCGCGCCGCCCGAGCCGAACAGCGTCGCCGACCAGATTCCCATCAACCCCGCTCCGAGCGCCGCGTAGAGCAGGGCACCGGGGCGCTCGCCAGCGCGCCAGATGTAGAAGGCGATCGAGGCGAAGATCAGGGGTTGCAGGACCGTGATCAGGACGAAGAAGCTGGACAACGTCAGCGTCTTCAGGTGGAAGGCGAAGCTGGCGAGGAAGACGCGGAGCATGGGCTTAGGGGCCTGTCCAAAAAGCGTGCCGGGCCCATGCCGCACGATGAGCGGCGCGATGCGGCGTCCTCAGTCGCCCCAATATGCCCGCATATTGAGGCTCACTGCGTCCTTGCATCGCTTGCTCCTCGCACGGCATGAGCGGCGGCACCCTTTCCGGACAGGCCCTTAGGCCCGCTCGAGGGTCGCGAGGCGGCGGCTCTCCCACTCCATGAAGCGAAGGAGCGCGTAGCCAACGATGGCGAAAGCGCCGCCCACGACCGCCTCCGCGCCGAGCAGGCCGGCGACGCCGCCGAGCGTCTCTCCGTCGGCGAGCCGCCGCGCGGCCTCGATTCCGTGGGTCATCGGCAACCCCTGCGCGACGGTGCTCATCCAGCCGGGCAGCTCATCGAGGGGCACGTTGACGCCGCAGAACAAAAGCAGCAGCCCGAAGAGGATGTTCGACAGGACGGCCACCTCCCGGACGCGAAGGCCGATCGCCGCGTTGACGAGCCCGAGCCCGGTGCAGGAGGCCGTGCTGACGACGATCGTGATCGCCAGCGGCCCGAGCGAGGACGCCGGCAGCCGGATCCCGAGCATCAGCGTCCCGACCCCCAGCGCGAACGCGGCCACGAGCATCCCGTTCCCGATCACCGGCAACGTCCGGCCCAGGAAGAGCGGCAGGCGGCGGGCAGGGGTCGCCAGCACGGGACCGAGCGTCTGCTGCCAGCGCTCGCCGGCGATCGCGTTCCCCATCGCGAACAGGCACGGGATCGAGGCGTACTGGATCGCGTTCCCGATCACGTAGAACCTGTCGGACTCGAGCCCGGCCGCTCGGCCGATGTAGACGAAGAGCAGGATCTGGAAGAGCGGCGCGATCAGGAAGCTCGGGATCAGGACCCAGGGGGTCAGCCAGTGGAAGAGCGCCCGGTAGCTCATCAGGCCGCCGACGAAGAAGAGGCGGAGCGAGGTCACGACAGCGAGAGCGACGCGTGGGCGCGGGCCGAGCGCAGGACGGTCTCGACGAGGAGGATCCCGGCTGCTGCGTAGCAGGCGCCGAGCCCGGCGCAGATCGCGAGGTCTGCGACCGGCGCGCCGCCGAGCGCGGCCTCCCGGATCGCCCGGATCCCCCAGGTCGGCGCGAGCGCCCAGGAGATCGGCCGCACCCAGCCGGGCAGAAGCGAGAGCGGCACGAGGAACCCGCAGACGAGCCACACGGGGTATTCGAAGGCGTTGCCGAGCGCCCAGGCCGTCCGGTACCGCACGACCGTGACCGAGAGGAGAAAGCCCAGCATCCCGATCGAGCCGACCGTGACCGGGACGGCGAGCACGAAGAGGAGCGGGTGCTCGAGGTGGATCTCGATCCCGAAGAGGAAGCGTCCCCAGAGCAGCGTCGCCGCCATCGAGTAGACGCCGATCGTCGCCATCGCCAGCGTGATCGGCAGCAGCACGAGCGAGAAGTGCGACGGCGCCGCCACGAGCAGCTCGAGGGTGCCCTGCCAGCGCTCCCGCTGCAGCGCGGAGCTCGCGGCGACGGCGGTTGCCGACCAGATGCCCATCACACTCGCCCCGAGCGCGGCGTAGAGCAGGGTCGCGCCGCCGCCGCCGGCGCGGAACATGAAGAACGCGATCGTCGCGAAGAAGAGCGGCCACATGACACCGAGCACGCCGTCGAAGGCCGAGCGCGAGAGCATCTTGAAGTGGAGCCCCCAGCCGAGCGCGAGCAGGCGGAGCGTCTTCACTGGTCGGTCACGAGCGCGACGTAGGCGTCCTCGAGCGTCGGCTCACGGGTCGCGATCCGCCCGACCCGAACACCTCCGAGACAGGCCAGGATGCCCGCGGTGAGCTCCGATCCTGCCGGCGAGGTCACGATCACGAGCTGGGCCGACTCGCGCTCCTCGACAGCCACGTTGGCCACGCCAGGCAGTTTCCGGATCCGCTCGAGCTCGCCTTCGCCCGCCCCGAAGACCTCGAGCTCGACCACGGTCTGGTCGGCGACGACGTTCTTCAGGTCCTGCGGCGTCCCGGCGCCGACGATCTCTCCCTTTGCGATCACGGCGATCCGGTCGCAGAGGCTGTCCGCCTCGAACATGTAGTGCGTGGTCAGGAGCACCGTCTTCCCCGACTCCGTGAGCGACGCGATCGTCGCCCGGAGCTCGCGCGCCCCGACCGGGTCGAGGCCGATCGTCGGCTCGTCGAGAAAGACCACCGGCGGGTCGTGCAGGAGCCCGCGGGCGATGTGGAGGCGCTGCTTCATGCCTCGCGAGAAGCCCTCGACCCGCTCCTGCTCGCGCCCGGTCAGGCCGACGAGCTCGACCAGCTCGGCGA
>JACDAS010000224.1 GCA_013695295.1 Actinomycetota bacterium
GCCCGATCGGGTCGATCAGGAAGCCGAGCTCGCCGGACGGCGCCAGGCAGAGGCTCATCGGCCTGGGCAGGAGGTGCCCGGGCGGAGTGAGCATGAAGAACTGCCCCGGGTGGCCGGGGTCGACGCCGCCGCGCGCGACGCGGAGGAGCGTGTACGGCCCCACGGCACGGGTCGAGCAGACCGCTAGGGCCTGCCGCGTAGGGAGCTCAGGGCTCCGTCCGAGAAGTCTAGGCACGGCGTCTCGGACGACCCGACCGCACGGCCGGAAGCCCGGCGCCCCCCGACTCCCCCGCGGCCAGGCGGAAGTCCCCCGCAGCTCCGATCTCCTCCTGGAGCGAGAGCGCCGCCTCGCTGCGGGCGTTGCCGATCGCGTGCACCGCAGCCGCCGCGCCGGCAACGGTCGTGATGCAGGGGATCCGGGCCCCGAGCGCGGCCTCCCGGATCCGGTAGCCGTCCGAGCGGGGCCCCGATCCACCGAAGGGGGTGTTGACGACGAGGTCGCAGCGGCCACGTCGGACAAGGTCGACGATCGATGCCCCCGGCCCGGCCTCGGCGAGCTTCCGGACCGGCTCGACCTCGAGGCCAACCGCCGCGAGCGTCCGCGCCGTGCCCGCCGTCGCGAGGAGCCGGAAGCCGAGCCCGGCGAGCGCGGCCGCCACCGGCACGAGCGCCGCCTTGTCTGCGTCGCGGACCGAGAGGAAGGCGGTGCCGGCGGTGGGCAGCGGGCGCCCGGCCGCGCGCTCGGCCTTGGCAAAGGCAGTCGGCAGGTCGCTCGCACTCGCCATCACCTCCCCGGTCGAGCGCATCTCGGGCCCGAGGACCGGATCCGAGCCGGGAAAGCGTGCGAACGGGAGCACCGCCGCCTTGACGCTCACGCGCGCGGGGGCCCGCTCGGAGGGCAGCCCGAGCGCGGCGAGCGGCTCACCCGCCGCCAGCCGGCACGCGGCCGCGACGAGGTTCACCCCCGTCGCCTTGCTTGCGAAGGGAACCGTGCGCGAGGCTCGGGGGTTGGCCTCGAGCACGTGGAGCTCCCCGTCGGCGAGCGCGAGCTGCACGTTCAGCAGCCCCACGACGCCGAGCGCAGGCCCGAGCCTGCACACGATCTCCTCGAGGTCGCGCGAGACGCCCGGCGTTAGCCCCGGCGCCGGCAGCACGCAGGTCGAGTCCCCCGAGTGGACGCCCGCCTCTTCGACATGCTGCATGACCGCCCCGATGTACGTGTCGCGACCGTCGCAGAGCGCGTCGACGTCGAGCTCGACCGCACCCTCGAGGAAGCGGTCGACGAGCGTCGGCCCCGAGACGTTCGCGTGGAACGCCTCCAGCACCTGGCTCGGCCGGTAGCAGACGCGCATGGCGCGGCCGCCGAGCACGTAGGAGGGTCGGACGAGGACGGGGTAGCCGATGCCGTCTGCGATCGCGCAGGCCTCGGTGCCGCTCGCGCCGATTCCCCAGTCGGGACAGCGGATCCCGAGCGAGGCGAGGAGCTCGCCGAAGCGCCTCCGGTCCTCCGCGAGGTCGATCGCCGCGAACGGCGTGCCCATGATCCGGACGCCCGCGCGCTCCAGGTCCTGCGCGAGCTTCAAGGGGGTCTGGCCGCCGAACTGGATCACGGCCCCCACGGGCCGCTCGCGCTCGCAGACCGCGAGCACCTCTTCCACGCCGAGGGGCTCGAAGTAGAGCCGATCCGAGGTGTCGTAATCGGTCGAGACCGTCTCGGGGTTGCAGTTCAGCATCACGGCCTCGTACCCGAGTGCGCGGAAGCTCCGGGCCGCGTGGACGCAGCAGTAGTCGAACTCGATCCCCTGTCCGATCCGGTTCGGCCCGGAGCCGAGGATGACGACGCTCCTGCCCTGCGCCGGCGATGCCTCGTCCGCCTCGCCCCAGGTCGAGTAGAAGTAGGTCGAAGCGGCCTCCACCTCGCCTGCGCAGGAGTCGACGCGGCGGTAGACGGGGCTTACGCCGAAGGCCCGGCGGGCTCGGCGCGCCTCCTCCTCGTCGGCGTCGCACGCTGCGGCGATGCCGGCGTCGGAGAGCCCGATCCGCTTCAGCCGCAGCCAGTCGTCGGCGACCAAGTCCTCGAGCGAGGCGAGCCCGGCGAGCGCGTCTGCGATCCGGTCGAGCTCCCCGGCGAAGAAGGGGTGCAGCCCCTCGGGTCGGTCGGCGAGGTCGCTCCAGGGGGTCGGCGCACCGGGATCGAGCTCACGCGACCGCATCGCCTTGCAGAACGCCTCGGCGAAGGTGCGTCCGATCCCCATCGCCTCGCCCACGGATTTCATCTGCGTCCCGAGCGTCCGGTCGGCGCCGGGGAACTTCTCGAACGCGAAGCGCGGGAACTTGCAGACGACGTAGTCGAGCGCCGGCTCGAAGCTCGCCGGGGTCGTCCCGGTCAGGTCGTTCGGGATCTCGTCGAGTGAGTAGCCGACGGCGAGCTTGGCGGCTACCTTGGCGATCGGGTAGCCGGTCGCCTTCGAGGCGAGCGCCGAGGATCGCGACACGCGCGGGTTCAGCTCGATCACGCGGAGCTCCCCGGTGTCGCGCTGCCGCGCGAACTGGATGTTCGAGCCTCCGGTCTCGACGCCGACGGCACGGATCACCGCGCAGGCCGCATCACGGAGCTCCTGGTAGGCCTCGTCGGCGAGGGTCTGCTGTGGTGCGACGGTGACCGAGTCGCCCGTGTGGACTCCCATTGGGTCCAGGTTCTCGATCGAGCAGACGACGACGACGTTGTCGGCGCCGTCTCGCATCAGCTCCAGCTCGAACTCGTCCCAGCCCCGGACCGACTCCTCGACGAGCACCTGCGAGATCGGGCTCTCGCGCAGCCCGATCTCGACCTGCCGCCGAAGTTCCGTCGCCGTCGAGACGAAGCCGCCGCCGTGCCCGCCGAGGGTGAAGGCCGGCCGGACGACGGCCGGGAGGCTGATCCCCTCCAGATCCGCGGCCGACGTGACGATTCTGGAGCTCGGCACGTCCAGGCCGACTCCCTGGACGGCTGCGCGAAAGCGCTCGCGGTCCTCGGCGGCCTCGATCACCTCGATCGGGGCCCCGATCAGCTCGACGCCGAGCTCCTCGAGGATGCCGGCCCCCACGAGCTCGCGCGCGAGGTTCAGCGCGGTCTGACCCCCGAGCGTCGGCAGGAGCGCGTCCGGCCGCTCACGGGCGAGGACGCTCGCGACGCCTGCGAGGTCGAGTGGCTCGAGGTAGGTCCGGTCGGCGAAGCCGGGGTCGGTCATGATCGTCGCGGGGTTCGAGTTGACGACGATCGTGCGGAAGCCGTCCTCGCGCAGCACCTTCAGCGCCTGGCAGCCTGCATAGTCGAACTCGCAGGCCTGCCCGATCACGATCGGGCCGGAGCCGATCAGGCAGATCGATTCGAGGTCGCTACGCCTGGGGCTCATTTCGGGATGACCACGCGCTGACTGGCCGCGCTGGGCGAGTGCGAGGCTAGGACGCAGGGAGCCCACATAGCAGCGCTATGGGGGCGACTGAGGACGACGCATCGCGCCGCGCCGCGCAGCCAGGCCGCTCGTGCTTCATTCCGAAAGGAGCCCTTAGGCAAGTGACTCCACCCACTCGCTGATCAGTGGCCAGCCGTCGTGCGGCCCCGGTCCGGCTTCGGGGTGGAACTGGGCGGAGCTCGCCCGGAGCTCCGGGAAGTCGAGCGCCTCGACCGTCCCGTCGTAGAGCGAGACGGCGGTCGCCTCGCGCTCGTCGGAGGGAGCGACGGCGAAGCCGTGGTTCTGGCTCGTCACGAGCACCCGTCCGCTCCGGCGGTCGAGCACCGGGTGGTTCGCGCCACGGTGGCCGAAGGGGAGCTTGTAGGTCTGCAGGCCCGTGGCGAGCGCGAGCAGCTGGTGGCCGAGGCAGATGCCGAGGATCGGTACACGGCCGAGCAGCTCCCGAAGGATCGCGACCTCGTCCCGGAGCGGCTCGGGATCTCCGGGCCCGTTCGAGCAGACGACGCCGTCGTAGGCGGCAAGCTCGTCCGCGGCCGTGTCGTGCGGCACCACCGTCACGGCCGCGCCCCCGGCAGCGAGCCGGCGCAGGATCGAGCGCTTGCAGCCGTAGTCGACGACCGCGACGCGGGCGCGCCCTTCCGCGGCGAACACCCACGGCTCGGGTGTCGAGACCTGGGCCACCAGCGCGCGGCCGCTCATCGGCGGCTGGGCCCGTACCGCCTCGAGGGCCTCGTCGACCGAGCTCCCGCCGCTGACCGCGATCGCGCGCATCGACCCGCGCTCTCGCAGGTGGATGACGAGCGAGCGCGTGTCGAGGCCTGTGAGGGCAACGACTCCGTGCGTGTGCAGCCAGTCGGTCCAGGCGGGCCCGCGCGCCTCCCGCATCAGCACCGCCTTCGCGTGCGGACGGCGCGACTCGGCCCGGCCGGCCGCCACGCCGTAGTTGCCGACCATCGGCGAGGTGAAGCAGAGCAGCTGCTCCTCGTAGCTCGGGTCGGTCACGAGCTCCTGGTAGCCGGTCATCGCGGTCGCGAAGACGGCCTCGCCGAGCGCGAACCCCTCGGCGCCGACGGAGTCGCCGCGGAAGACGGTTCCGTCCTCGAGTGCGAGGAAGCCGCTCACGCCTGGAAGGCGACCCTTCCGTCAGCCACTGTCAGCCTCACGCGTCCCTGGAGCTCCTCGCCCAGGAGCCACGAGTTGGCCGAGCGCGAGCGGAAGCCAGCCTCCTCGACCCGCCAGCGCTCGGACAGGTCGATCAGGACGAGATTGGCGGGCGCGCCCGCCGCGATGCGCGGCGGGTCGAGCCCGTACGCCCGGGCCGGGCCGGCCGACATCCGCTCGAGCAGGGTCTCCAGTCGGAGGAGACCGGGTTGGACGAGGTGCGTGTACAGGGCTCCGAACGCCGTCTCGAGGCCGGTAACCCCGAACGGGGCCGCCTCGAAGGGAACCTCTTTCTCGTGCCTCGCGTGCGGGGCGTGGTCGGTCGCGACCGCCCCGATCGTGCCCTCGCGGAGCGCCTCGATCAGAGCCGCACGGTCGTCGGCCGATCGGAGCGGCGGGTTCATCTTCACATTGGCGTCCAGGGTCCGGACCGTCTCGTCGGTCCTGCACAGGTGGTGCGGCGTCACCTCGGCGGTCGCGGCGATCCCCCGCTCCCGAGCGGCCCGCAACGCCTCGACCGACTCGCGGGCGGAGAGGTGGAGGAGGTGCAGGGGTTGCCCTTCGTATGCTGCCAGGGCGAGATCGCGCTGCACCATCACGCTCTCTGCCACCGAGGGGTAGCCCGCGAAGCCGAGCTCGGCCGAGATCGCCCCCTCGTGCACCTGGCCGTCGCCCGAGAGCGTCGGCTCCTCGCAGTGCAGGGCGAGCCGCAGGCCCGTGATCGACCCGTACTGGAGCGCGCGGCGCAGCAGTCCCGGGGAGACGACCGGCCGCCCGTCGTCGCTGAAGCCGGCAGCCCCGCTCTCGGCGAGCTCGACCATCTCGGTCAGCTCCGAGCCCCCCTGGCCCTTGCTGATCGCGGCGAGGAAGCCCACGGGGATCCTGGCCTCGGCCCGCGCGGCCTCGGCGAGAGCTCCGAGCACCGCCGCCGAGTCGACCGGAGGCTCGGTGTTCGGCATCGCCAGGATCACGCAGTACCCGCCCGCGGCCGCCGCCTCGGTGCCGCTCGCGATCGTCTCCTCGTCCTCCCGGCCCGGCGACCGGAGGTGCACGTGCGGATCGACGAACGCCGGCGCGAGGAGGAGTCCCTCCCCGTCGATCACGCGATGGCCGTTGGCCGGGACGTCTCGCCCGAGCTGCGAGACGGTCCCGCCGTCGACCCGGACGTCGAGCACCGCGTCGAGGCCCCCGGCGCTGTCGAGCACGCGTGCTCCGCGCACGACCAGGTCGTCCTTCCGGCCCGCCTGCGCCCAGAGCATCACGCCACCCCCACGGCCGCGGCGGCCGGCACTCCGACCGGGCCGCTCGTGAGCAGGTCGTAGAGCACCGCCATCCGGACGACGAGGCCGGCGCGCACCTGGAGGCCGATCAGCGCGTGGCTCGCGTCGGCCACGCGCGGGTCGATCTCGACGCCGCGATTCATCGGGCCAGGGTGCATGACCCGCTGGCCCGGCCGCAGACGCTCCGGCGTCACCCCCCAGCGGGCGGAGTACTCGCGCAGGCTCGGGACGTAGGCGGCGCCCTCGAGCATCCGCTCGCGCTGCATCCGGAGCACGTAGACGACGTCCGCGGCGCCGATCGCCTCGATGTCGTAGGCGACCTCGCAGCCCATTGCCTCGATCCCGCGCGGAATCAAAGCCGGCGGGCCCACGAGGGTCACGCTCGCGCCCACGAGCGCCAGCGCCTGGACGAGCGAGCGCGCGACCCGTGAGTGCAGGACGTCGCCCACGACCGCGACGTGCAGCCCCTCGAGCCTGCCGAGCTCCTCCCGGATCGCGTAGAGGTCGAGCAGCGCCTGGGTCGGATGCTGGTGCTTGCCGTCGCCCGCATTCACGACGTGGGCCTCGGTGCACCCGGCCACGAGCTGCGGCGCGCCGATCTGGGGGTGGCGGATCACGATCACGTCCGGGTCGTAGGCGCCGAGCGTCAGCGCCGTGTCCTTCAGCGACTCGCCCTTGTCCACGGCGGAGCCCGCGGCCCTGATCGTCATCGTGTCGGCCGAGAGCCGCTTCGCGGCGAGCTCGAAGCTCGAGGAAGTCCGCGTCGACGACTCGAAGAAGAGGTTGACGACCGTGCGCCCACGAAGCGTCGGCAGCTTCTTCACCTCGCGCTCGAGCGAGCGGCCGAAGCTGGCGGCGGTCGCAAGCAGGCGCTCCACGTCGTCCGCGCTCAGGTCGGCGACGGAGAGCAGGTGGCGCCGGCCGCCGCCCGGCGGGGAGCCGCCGGGAACGCGCAGGTCGCCTCGCATGACCCTCAGCTCTGGTGTCACGAGTCCTCCTCGCTCGAGTCGGTCAGGAGCACGCGGTCGACCTCGTCGATCTCGACGAGCTGCACCTGGATGCGCTGACCGCGTGCAGTTGGCAGGTTCTTGCCGACGTAGTCGGGGCGGATCGGCAACTCACGGTGGCCGCGATCGGCGAGCACGGCCAGCTGGACCCTGGCCGGGCGGCCGTAGTCGAACAGCGCCTCGATCGCGGCCCGGATCGTCCTGCCCGTGTAGAGGACGTCGTCGACGAGGACGCAGGTCATCCCCTCGAGCGGGAAGTCGAGCCGCGTCGCGCGGACG
>JACDAS010000233.1 GCA_013695295.1 Actinomycetota bacterium
GCCTACGCGAGCAGACGGCCTTCAACTGGCACGGCTACCTGCCCGACGTGGGTCCCGGTCAACGGTACGCGTTCCGCGTCGAGGGTCCCTATGCGCCCGACAGCGGTCACAGGTTCAACCCCGCGAAGCTGCTGCTCGACCCGTATGCGAAGGCGATCGAGGGCCCGGTCGACTTCGCCGCCGCCCGCGTCTTCCCCTACGTCCCGGGTGCCGGAGACGATCCCGACCTCCGACGGGACGACTCGGACGACGCTGCCGCGATCCCGAAGTGCGTCGTCGTCGATCCGGCCTTCGACTGGGAGGGAGACGACGGGGGGCGACCGCGGACCGCCTGGCACGAGACGGTCATCTACGAGGTGCATGTGAAGGGCTTCACGAAGCGACACCCCGGCGTCCGTGAGGATCTCCGGGGCACCTATGCGGGCCTCGCCTCGGAAGCGTCGATCGAGTACCTGACCTCGCTGGGCGTGACCGCGGTCGAGCTCCTGCCCGTGCACCACATCGCCGACGAAGGCTTCCTCCACGGCAGCGGGCTGACGAACTACTGGGGCTACAGCTCGATCGGGTACCTCGCCCCGCACGCGCTCTACGCGGCCACGGGGACGCGAGGAGAGCAGGTGTCCGAGTTCAAGGGCATGGTGAAAGCCCTGCACAGAGCAGGAATCGAGGTGATCCTCGACGTCGTCTACAACCATACGGCCGAGGGGAACCACCTCGGGCCGATGCTCTCCTTCAGGGGCATCGACAACCGTTCCTACTACCGGCTGAAGCCGGGTGACCCGCGCTACTACCTCGACTTCACCGGAACGGGCAACAGCCTGGACCCGCTCCACCCGGCCGTCTTGCGCCTGATCATGGACTCGCTCCGCTACTTCGTCACCGAGTGCCACGTGGACGGCTTCCGCTTCGACCTCGCGTCGACGCTCGCGAGGCAGTTCTACGAGTTCGACCGTCTCTCGGCGTTCTTCGAGACGATCCATCAGGACTCGGTGCTCTCACAGGTGAAGCTGATCGCGGAGCCCTGGGACCTCGGGCCCGGCGGCTACCAGGTCGGCAACTTCCCGGCGCTCTGGACCGAGTGGAACGGCCTCTACCGCGACACCGTGCGGGACTTCTGGCGCGGCCAGGGGAGCGTTGCCGAGTTCGCCTCGCGCTTCACCGGCTCGAGCGACCTCTACCAGTCCGACGGGCGCAGGCCCTTCGCCTCGATCAACTTCGTCACGGCCCACGACGGCTTCACGCTCGCCGACCTCGTCTCCTACGACGAGAAGCACAACGAGGCGAACCTCGAGGAAAACGCCGACGGGACCGACGACAACCGCAGCTGGAACTGCGGCGTCGAGGGTCCGACCGACGACCCCGGGATCGGCGCCTTGAGGGAGCGTCAGCAGCGGAACTTCCTCGCCACCCTCCTGCTCTCCCAGGGCGTGCCGATGCTGCTGGGCGGCGACGAGCGCGGCCGCACCCAGGGGGGCAACAACAACGCGTACTGCCAGGACAACGAGATCTCCTGGCTCGACTGGTCGCTCGACGAGAGGGGCGAGCGGCTCCTCGACTTCACGCGCAGGCTGATCCACTTTCGCCGTGCCCATCGTGTCTTCCGGCGCACCCACTTCCTGACGGGTCGCGAGGTGCCCGGCTCCGGGCTCCCCGATTCATGGTGGTTCGGGCCCGACGGACGCAAGCTGACGCGCCGCGACTGGGAGTCGGACATACGCACGGTCGGTCTCTTCCTGAACGGCGAGGAGTTCCCGAGCTCGACCCCGCGCGGCTCGCGAGTCTCCGACGAATCCTTCCTCGTGCTCTTGAACGCCGGTGGTGAGCCGGTCACCTACCGCCTGCCGCCGCGCTTCGGAGGGCGCTGGAAGCTCGAGCTGTCGACGGCGGACCCGGACGGCGTCGAGCGCGATCCGCCGTTTGCCGCGAGCGCAGAAGCGCCCGTCGAGGCGCTTTCGCTCCTCCTCCTGCGCCGGGCGTGGTAGTCACTGCTGGTGGTTGTGGAGACAGACGACATCCAGCTCGTCCGCGCCGCGCAGACCGGTGACCTGTGGGCCTTCGAGGAGCTCGTTCGCCGCCACGAGACCCGGGTCTACCGGGTGGCTCTGCGCCTCCTCGGGAGTCCGGATGAGGCCGAGGACGCAGCTCAAGAGGCATTCGTGCAAGTTTGGCAGGCGCTTCCGGCCTTCCGGGGAGAAAGCTCGGTGTCGACGTGGCTCTACCGAATCGTGACGAACCGATGCCTGAGCCTGATGGAAGCACGGCGAGGGTACGAGCCGCTCAGCGAGCGATACGAGGCGCCGACGGCGGGGCCGCAGCGGGCGACCGAGACGCACGACGCGTTGGCGGCCTTGAAGAAGGCCGTCCTCCACCTGACACCCGAGCAGCGGGTCCCGCTCGTCCTGCGCGAGCTCGAGGGCCGCTCCTACGATGAGATCGCGGAGATCCTCGAGATCAGCGTCCCCGCGGTGAAGGGCCGGCTCCACCGGGCCCGGCTCGAGGTCGTCGTTGCGATGAGGCAGTGGTTATGACGGGACGAGAGGACCTGAGCCGACTCCCCTGCGGGACCAACATCGCGAATCTGGTCGACCAGATCGCTGAGGGCGTGGCGTCCGCAGACCCGGCCCATCAGGCGGATTGCCCTGATTGCCAGGCGACGCTGCGGGAGCTTGAGCACGTCTGGGGGACCGTGCGGACGGTCGCCCGCGAGGAGATCGTCCCGCCGCGCCGCCTGATCGAGAGCGTCTTCCGCCGGATCCGGCAGGAGCTCCGAGCTCTGGGTCAGCTCGTGCCGCTCGAAGCCGTCATTCCGCGTCTCGTCCGGCACGCGCTCCTCGGCGGTCCGCGAGGAGCCACCCGCATCGCCGACTCGGTAGTGGCGCGGATCGTGGCCAAGGCCGCGCGCGACACGCCTGGCGTGCATGCACTGAGCGTGCGCGAGCTCGCCGCGCCAAAGGCCGGCGCCCCGGGCCGCCTGGCGCCGCGGGGGGTTGCGGTCGACATCAGCGGCCACAGCGTCAGCGTCGAGGTCAGGCTCGTGGTCGCTTATGGAACGAGCATCCCCGCGCTCGCCGCCGAGGTGCGGCGCCGCGTGATCCGCCGTGTCGAGGTGCTGACCGGTCTCGAGACAACCGACGTGCAGGTCGCCGTCGACGACGTCTTCGGCGACCCCGACTCACTCCCGCACCGGATCGTTCTCCGGCGCCCTCCTGGACGACCCTGACTCATCGGGCGGAACGGAGCGGAACTTTTCCGTGCCGCGCCGTTCTAACTGAAGAGGGGAAACCCCACAGGCCGCAATCGGCGTACAAAGGAGTGAGAAGTGGAAGCAGGAGGCCCGACATCGAAGCCAAAGCCGGGGGAAGCAGCTTTGGCGAGGCAGAGTTCAGCCCGCACGAGTCCCGACACGATCGAGACGAGCTCTCCGCTCACGTCGGAGCGTGGCTCGACGAGCATCGCGGACACGGTCGTGACGAAGATTGCCAGCATCGCTGCGCGTGAGGTCCGGGGCGTGCACCAGCTCGGCGGCGGGGTCTCGCGGGCGGTTGGCGCGGTCACCCAGCGTGTCGGCATCACCGACGAGCGCTCCCAGGGCGTCTCGGTCGAGGTCGGCGAGCGCGAGGCCGCGGTCGATCTGACGCTCGTCATCGAGTACGGCGAGTCGATCCCGCGGGTCGCGCAGGCGGTCCGCGACAACGTGATCAAGCGAATCGAGGGGACGACCGGCCTCTCGGTGACCGAGGTCGACATCGCCGTCGACGATCTCTACTTCCCGGGCGACGAGACCCCGGAACCCGCGCGGGTCGAGTAGCCGAGCGCGCGGCCGATCCCGTGTCGGAGCTCGCAACGCCGCGTTCGTCGGACCGTGCCGCGCTGGCGCGGATCGCTCTCGAGGCCGCACTCGCGGTTGGCGATGTCGTCGGCGCGGAAGCCGGGCCGCACGGCGCCTGGGTCACGGAGGCCGGGGGTGAGCGCCTGCCCGGTGTGGTCGCGGTGGCGCAGGCCGACGGCCGGTACGCCCTCGACCTCCACCTGATCGTCCGGCCGGTGCCGCTCCACGAGCTCGCAGAGCGGATTCGCGAGAGGGTCGTCCGAGCCTCGGAGCGGGCCGGCCTCGAAGGCGCCTTGGGTTCGATCGGCGTCTCGATCGAGGACATCGAGCTTCTGGAAGGCTGACGGTGATCCTGGTACCTCTCCGCGCGTTGACTCGGCTGACGGCGTTCGTCCTCCTGCTGGCCCTCGCCGCGCTTGGGCTGGCCACGGCGGTCTTCTCCATCCAGGGCGACTCGAGAACGCTCAGCCTGCCCAAGCTCGCGGGGCATCTGCGGTTGCCCCGGCTAGACGGCATCGTCGGCGACTACCTTGCCTCCCTCGAGCGCAGCGGGCCGACCGCATGGGTTTCCGTCGGCGCGGGGGCGGCGGCCGTAGCCATTGGTTTGGCGCTGCTCGTAGGGGTCCTCGCGCCCCGCCGGGAGCGCCTCCTCGTGCTCGAGGACGAGGCAGACGGATCCCGCCTCGCGGCGCGCCGGCGACCGTTGAGGCAGATCGCGGGGACTCTGGTAGAGCAGGAGCGCGGCGTCACCGTCGCGAAGACACGCCTCCGCCCGAGCCGCTGGGGTTCCGGCGGCAGACTGCGGCTGACCGCCTTCCATCCGAGAAACCGGAAGCCGGAGGAGATCGCCGCGAGTGCCTCGTCGGCGGTCGAGCCGCTCGCCAAGGCGTTCCGGCTGCGCACGCGCGTGCGTGCCAGGCTGGGCGAGCGCGGCCGAAGACGGGTGCAGTGATGCTCCGCCAGCGGCTGCGCACGCGCGTCTCCCCGCTCGCCTATCTCGGCCAGGTGCTCGTCGTCCTCCTCGCGGGTGCGCTGCTCTGGTACGGCCTGATGCTGGTGCTGCTCGGGTTCAAGGTCACGCCGAGCCGGATTGACCGGGTGAGCGCCTACCGCACGATCTACGACTTCTTCGCCGGGCTCGGGCCGGAGGACATCACGGATCGCGTCCGCCTAATCGCGGGCCTCGTCGGCATGGCGACGTTCCTCCTCTGCACCTACCTGGCGTGGAAGGAGATCCCTCGTCCCTACCTCGCGCGCAGCAGCCTCGACCTCTACGAGGACGATCTGACGACGGTGAGCGTCGACCCGCGCGCGATTGAGCGCGCTGCCGAGGTCGCGGCGAGGGAGAACCCGGCCGTCAGCAGTGCGGCCGCACGTTACGCCGGGGAGGACGGCCTTACCGTCGACGTGGCCGTCAAGCAGGCGCGGGGTCTTCCGGCGACCGTCCACGACGTCCGCGACCGTATCGCAGCGGCCCTCACCCAGCACGATCTGCCCACGATGCCGGTCAACGTCACGCTGACCGGATTCGACCGCAAACACCGAAGGGAGCTCAACTGATGATGAGTCCAGGACAGTTCGCCGCAGCGCTCGGCTTCGCGTTCGTCGCCGTGTGGATCGGCTTCGACTTCGCGGCTGCGATCCTCTGCCTCGCCGGCGCGGCCGCCTTCTTCCTCGGCGCCGCGCTCCTGCTCGGACAGCTCGACCTGGCTGAGCTGCAGGCCCGGGTTCGCGGCGGCGTCGGACAGCCGATGGTGCCACCTTCTCCGGCCGGGACCGTGCGGCCGCGCGTTCGCTGAACCCAAGCCTCGGCCACCGACGAGAGAACCCATTCTGCCCGATCCGATCGCGAGCGGGGGCGCGCTCGCCTGCCTTCTGCGCAGGTCCGGGGGCCGACCCGCGCTCGGCGACCGACACCGGCCATCCACCTCTCGATCCCGCCCTCGAGGCGGGCCACTGCCAGGTCGGCGAGCTCCTGGAGCACGCGGGGTTTGGCGCGAAGGGCTTGGCTAGACT
>JACDAS010000234.1 GCA_013695295.1 Actinomycetota bacterium
GCTCGTACAGCGGCCGGCGCCGGGCATGGAGCGCGCGGAAGTCGGCGAGCTCGCGCGCAAGCGGGCGGTCTCTTCCCTCGCGACGCACCCGCTCCCAGGCCTCGTCGGGCTCGACCTCGATCAGCACCGAGAACGCGTGCTCGGCCAGGGCTTGCCGGACCGGCTCGGCCGCGATCGCACCCCCGCCGAGCGCGACCACGGCCGGCTTGCGATCCCGGAGGACCTCGGCTGCGGCCGCGGTCTCGAGGATGCGGAACTCCGCCTCGCCCCGCTCCGCGAAGAACTGCGGGAGCGTCGTTCGGAGCTGGCGCTCGAGCTCGTGGTCGAGGTCGACGAAGCGCCGGCCGAGCCGCTCTGCGACCTGGATGCCGAGTGTGGTCTTGCCGGCGCCCATGAAGCCGATCAGGGCGAGATGGCGATCTAGGGCCGTGGTCGCCAGTCGATCCGGTCCCGGTAGGCCTCGTGGGCGGCGACGAAATCGCCGAGCGAGTCGCCGCCGAACTTCTCCAGAGCCGCCCGCGCGAGCTCGAAGGCGACCGCAGCCTCGGCGACGACCGCGAGCGCCTCGACGGCCGCGACGTCGCTCCGCTCGACGAGCGCCTCCGCGGGCTCCCCGGTGGCGAGGTCGACGGTTCGCAGCGGACGCATCAGCGTCGGCAACGGCTTCATCGCGGCGCGGACGACCATCTCCTCGCCGTTCGAGACACCGGCCTCCAGCCCGCCCGCGCGGTTCGTCCGCCGGTGCAGGCCCTCCGCGTCTCGGAAGATCTCGTCGTGCGCCTCCGAGCCCCGGAGCTCGGCGAGTGCGAAGCCCTCCCCGAGCTCGACCCCCTTCACCGCCTGAATGCCCATCACCGCGGCGGCGAGCCGGGCGTCCAGGCGCTCCTCCTTGTCGGCGTACGAGCCGAGTCCCGGCGGCACGCCTCCGGCCCGGACCTCGACGCGGCCGCCGAGGGTGTCCCGGTCTGCCCGGGCCTCGTCGACGCGCCGCCCGAGCCCTGCTTCGTCCAGCACGCGGCCGGAGACCTCCACCCCGATCCGCGCGAGCAGGGCCTTGGCGACCGCCCCGGCCGCGACAGCTACGGCCGTGTGCCTGGCACTCGCACGCTCGAGCGCATCGCGGACGTCCGAGAGGCCGTACTTGAGCGCCCCCGCCAGGTCGGCGTGGCCGGGCCTCGGCACCGTGACGGGACGCGTGCCCTTCCCGTCGGGTGAGCCTTCCGGCGGCCACGGGCTCATCCCCCAAACCCAGCTCGCGTGGTCCACGTTGCGGACGACGAGCGCCAGCGGCGTCCCGAGCGTGCGCCCGTGCCGCAGGCCGGCGAGCACCTCGACTCGGTCGGACTCGATGCGCTGCCGGGGGCTCCGCCCGTAGCCGGCCTGCCGGCGGGCGAGGTCGGCGTCGATCGCGCTGCGGTCGAGCACGAGCCCGGCCGGGAGGCCCGAGATGATCGCGACGAGCGCGGGCCCGTGCGACTCGCCGGCCGTCGTCAGCAGCAGGGTCACCGGCTCAAGCCTACGGCGCGGCGCATCACGTCGACCGGGGCCGGGACTCCCGTCCAGCGTTCGAATGAGGCCGCTCCCTGGCGGACGAGCGCCTCGAGCCCGTCGACGACCGGCTCGCAGCCCGCGGCCCGGGCGGCGGCGACCAGCGCGGTTTCGGAGCCGTCGGCGCGGTAGGCGAGGTCGACCAGCCCCTGGCCGTGGCGCGGCCGGACGAGCAGCTCGTCGGTCACCGGGGTCGCGTTGACGATCAGGTCTGCGCCGGCCGCGTCCGGGGGCCACGTGCCGCTTCGTGAGAAGCTCCGCACCTCGCCGGGCAGCACCGCCTGGAGGGCGCGAGCCGCACCTCCCGCGCCGATCAGGCAGACCCGCCGGGCCGCGATCCCGGCCACGATCTCCCGATCGGTGTCGACCCCCACGACGCGCCCGTCCTCGAAGACGAGCGTGTTCACGGCGTCGCCGGTGGCCTCGTCGCAGAGCGCGACGATCGCCTGCTTGTGGGGAATCGTCACGTTCGCCCCCGCGAAGCCCGTCCCGACGAGGCCTCGCACGGCGTCTGCCAGCTGGGCGGGCTCGACCTCGAGCGGGACGTAGGCCCAGTCGAGCGCCCGCGCGGCGAAGGCCGCGTTCTGCATCCTCGGGGAGAGCGACCCCGCGACCGGCTTGCCGAGCAGTCCGACGAGCCGCGTCGAGCCGGAGATCATGCGTCCGTCGGGTACCCGTGATCTCGCAGGTACTGCTGGAACTCGCCGTAGTCGTCCGTGAAGAAATGGTGGATCTTGTCCGGCTTCCGCACGAAGTAGAGGTAGTTGACCACGGCTGGATGCGCGGCTGCCTGCATCGAGGCGAGCCCGGGATTCGAGATCGGCGTCGGCACGAGCCCGCGGTGGATGCGCGTGTTGTACGGGGTCGGGTGGCGGAGCTGCGACCGCGTCAGCGATTTGGTCGGCGGGACCTTGAGTGCATACCGGATCGTCGCGTCGATCCCGAGCGGGATCCGAGCCCTGAGCCGGTTGTAGATCACAGCCGAGACGAGCTTCCGCTCCTCCGGGGCGATCACCTCCTTCTCGATCATCGAGGCGATGATCAGCACGTCGTAGGGGGTCAGGTTCTTCCCGCGCGAGTAGCGGAGCTTCACCTTCCGCCAGTTGCGGTTGAAGGCCCGGAGCTGCTGGCGCACGAGCTGCGGGGAGGTCGTCCTCGGGAGGAACTCGTAGGTGGCCGGAAAGAGGAACCCCTCGAGCGGACGCTTCTTCTTGTCGTTCGCGTAGGTGGACGGGAGCTTCGAGGATCGGGTCGAGCGGAGATAGACCCTGGCCGAGAGCCGCGGGTCGACCTTGCGCCTGCGGCGGGCGATCGCGTCGACGGCGGTGATGCGCTCGGCCATCTGCTCGCGCGTGAAGCCCTCGGGGAAGACGATCCTGAGCGGCCTCGATCGTGCGGGCGGGACCTTGACCGGCTTCGGATCGTCGTCGGCGAGCGCGGTGGTGACGACCCAGTACCCGCCCGCGAGGCCGCCGGCGAGCAGGGCCAGCGCGATCAGCCGCCGCAGGTAGACCACCCACCACGGCGGACGCCGTCGCCTGCGGCCGGTGCCCCGCGCGACGCCTAGGGCTGCCGGCCGCTCGACCATTCGAGGTAGCTCGCCAGCAGGTGCGCCGCCGCGCGTGCGTCCTCATCGGCGCGGCCTCCAGCCCGCGCGGCGAGGCCGGTCGTGAATCGCTCGTCGTAGCTCTCCACAGGGATGTCCACTGCTCTCCGAAGCTTCTCCACAAACCGCGCCGTCTCCTGCGCCTGACGTCCGCGCTCGCCACGCAGAGTCAGGGGCAGCCCGACGACGACCCGCGCCGGCGCCTCGGCGCGAACGAGCTCCAGCAGGCGGCCGAAGCCCGCGTCGCTGCCGACCCGCTCGACGACTCCGACCGGCCGCGCGAGCGTGCCGCCCGGGTCCGAGGCGGCGACACCGGTTCGCGCCGCGCCGTAGTCGAGCGCCACGACCTTCACGACAGCCGTTCGAGGATGAGGCGCTCGGCGGCGGCCAGAGCATCTGGCAGCCGGGCGGCGTCGCCTCCGCCCGCCCGGGCCATCGT
>JACDAS010000261.1 GCA_013695295.1 Actinomycetota bacterium
CGCTACGGGGTCTGGGTCGAGCGCACGAACTACGGGAAGACCTCGATGGGGATCGAGCGCTCGACCTTCGTGATCGACGCCGAGGGGAACGTCGTCAAGGCGATGCGCCGGGTCAAGCCCGATACGCATGCGGCCGACGTCCTCGCCGCGCTCTAATCACGTCCAGCCGGTGACGAGCCAGCGGCGGCGCCGGAAGCGCGAGCCGAGCGTCACGAGGCGGACGAGTATCAGCACAACGAGGGCCGCCCAGACCCCCGCGAGCCCCCAGTCGAGGACGAGCGCCAGCAGCATCACCGTGGCGCAGGCGCAGAACGCGGCCACCATCGACCACATCAGGTACCGCCCGTCGCCTGCTCCGATCAGGATCCCGTCGAGCGCGAAGACCGCGCCGTTCAGGGGCTGCATCAGAGCGAAGATGGGCCAGATCAGCGCCGTCTTCGAGAGGACGGCCGCGTCGCTCGTGAACGCACGCGGTATCCAGGGCTCGAGCGCGAGCATCGCGCCCGCGAACACCGCGCCTGCCGCGACGGCGAGGGCGATCATGCGCACGCTCGCGTCGTAGGCCTCGTCCGAACGACCGGCACCGAGCGCACGCCCGACGATCACCTGACCGGCGATCGCGACCGCGTCGAGCACGAATGCGAGGAAGATCCAGATCTGGAAGGCGATCTGATGCGCGCCCAGCGAGGCCTCGCCGAAGCGTGCCGTGACGGCGGTGCCGAGCACGAAGGCGCCGAGCAGCGCGGCCGTGCGAACGAAGATGTGGCGGCCGAGGGAGAGGAGCCGGCGGATCAGCTCCGGCCGGAGCCGTCGCGCTATCCGCTCCCGCGGCACGACCGAGACGAGAAAGGCGAGCCCCATCGCAGCCTGAGCGAGCGTCGTCCCCCAGGCCGAGCCGGAGATTCCCCAGTCGAACCCGTAGACGAAGAGCAGCTCGAGCACGACGTTCAGCACGTTGCCGCCGACGAGGATCAGGAGCGGCCTCCTGAGATCCGAGACCCCGCGCAGGTAGCCCTGAGCTCCGAGCGCGACGAACGCGAACGGCAGGCCGAGCGCCGCGATCCGCAGGTACGTGACCGCGAAGGCCGCGGTCTCCCCGTCGCCCCCCATCGCGGCTACCAGCGGCTGCGCGAGGCCGGCTGTGAGGGCGGCGACCGCGACGCCGATGCCGAGCGAGAGCCAGAGCGTCTGCGCGCCTAGCTGGCGGGCGGTGCCCACCGCCCCCGCGCCGCTCGCGCGGGCGGTCTGCGCGGTCGTGCCGTACTGGAGGAAGTTGAAGACCGTGAAGAGCGCCGAGAGGATCGTCGCCGCGATCGCGAGCGCAGCGAGCTGCGACCGGCCCAGGTGACCGACGATCGCCGTGTCGGTCAGGATGTAGAGGGGCTCAGCTGCGAGGGCGCCAAGGGCGAGCGCCGCGAGCCGGAGGATCTCACGGTCGTAGGGGGAGCGGAGGGAGATCCGCACCGGCCACAGGCTAGGGATCGCGCCGGAACTGGCTCGCGACGGTCAGCTCAATGCCGGTGTTAGCGTTGTCCCGCGTGATTCGCGCGCTGAGACTCGTCGCCATCGCGGCTCTAGTCGCCGCGGCTCCCGCCGCCGCCAAGAACAGCGTCTCCTTCGATCAGCGAGCCGCAAGGACCGGGGGCCGCGCTGCTGTTGTCGTCGCAATCGAGCGCCCGGTCGTCGCCTACCTGGCGCGCCTCGAGCACGCTTCGCGTTTCTTCTTCATCCCCTGGCAGGGCTATCCGAATCCGCAGCCCGGACCGCCGCCGCGCAAGCCGGGGCTCCATCGGATCGGCGCGCTGCCCGCTACGGGTCTGCGGCCCACACGCGTCGAGTTCAGAGTTCCGCAGGTGAGGGCGGGCCGCTACACGCTGGTTCTCTGGTGCAAGACCTGCGCCCGTGGGGGCACGCACTGGGCACTCGCGGCGATCAACTTCGTGCCGCACCCGTCCACGGTGCTTCTCGTACGGCGTTAGCGCCCCTCGCGAGAGGCTGACCGGCGTGATCAGGCGAGGGCGCTCGCCATCCGTCCGACCGCCTCCTCAATCAGCGAGCGCGTCGTCCCCAGGTTCAGACGGACGAAGCCGCGTCCGAGCGTACCGAAGTCAGATCCGGGGGCCAACGCCACGCGCCCCTTGGTGAGGAAGTGGGCGGCCGGGTCTGCTCCGAGGCCGAGCGCCCGACAGTCGAGCCAGGCCAGGTAGGTCGCCTGTCCAGGGTGAAAGACGACCCCGGGGAGGCGCTCAGCCAGCAGACCGGGGAACCAACGACGGGTCTCTGCCAGATACGCCCTCAGCTCATCGAGCCACGGCTCCGCGCGCGTGAAGGCGGCCACCGAGGCCAGGACACCGAGGTGGCCGACACGATCGTGCAGATCGACCGGCAGTGACCTCAGCGCCTCTCGCATTCGCGGCGACCGCGCGACGGCGAGGCCGCACTTGAGGCCGGCCAGGTTCCACGCCTTCGTCGCCGAGGTCAGGGTGATCGCCGCCTCGGCGGCCGCAGCCGGCAAGGCGCAAAAGGGGACGTGACTTGCAGCCTCGAGCGTCAGCGGCGCGTGAATCTCGTCGGAGAGGACGACGCCATCGTGGCGATCGACGATCTCGCCCAGCGCAAGCAGCTCCTCGCGACCGGCCACGTAGCCGGTCGGGTTGTGCGGGTTGCAGAGCAGGAGCGCCTCGGCACCCTCGGCAAACGCCGCTTCGATCTGCTGAACCGGCAGGCGCTCCCGGCGATCTCCGTCGAGCAGCGGCACCTCGATGACCCGCCGCCCGACTTCGGCGATCACCGAGAAGAAGGGCGGATAGACGGGCGTCGTGATCACCACACCCGCCCCCGGCTTCGTCAGCAGGCGCAGAAGCTCGGCGACGCCGACCATCACGTCGGGTACCGCCACCACCGCCTCCGGGTCGACCCTCCAGTCCCACCGGCGTTCGGCAAAGCCTGCGAAAGCCTCAGCGAGCCGCGACCCCGACGGGTTCGCGTAACCGAGGTCGCCGTTGGCGATCGCATCGACGAGCACCTCGCCGATCTCGTGAGCAGGCGCGAAGTCGAGCTCGGCGACGAACGCCGGCAGAACGTCGGCAGGGTGCCTCGTCCACTTCTCGCTGCGACGACGGCGTAGCGCCACCAGATCAACCGAGTCGAAATTCAGGCTGAGCTCAACTTTCACCCCCTGAGCGTAGTCAGCGGGCGCCTGTCGGCGAGGAACTCGCGCATCGCACGCCCGGCAGGCTGCGAGCGGTTCGCGTGAGTGGGTTCGGGGACCTTGGCTCTGTCGCATCCGTCCGAGGTCACGTCGGCTGAGGGCGAGCGCAGCGCGACACGGGTCGTCACGGACAGAGGAGCGCGCCGACGGACGCGGGGCGGGCGAAGCGGCCTTTCGGGCGCCTGCTTGACTGGAGATGCCCGCGCGTGTTCAGATGACGTACGGCTTCCCAGCCGTGCGCGCAATTGCGGGAGCGCGCGAGGCAGTCGGGATCGAAGGAGCAGTGATGCGTATCCCACGCTCGAAGAAGTTCCTCGTTTTGCTGGCGGTCCTCACCGTCGCCGGTATCGCGGCGGCGATCGCCATTCCGGCCGTGATTTCAAGGTCGGTCATCTCCGACGGCACGACGCTGCATTACCGCTTCGAAAGGACGGTCGCGGTTGACTTCGACTCCGGTTGGCACATCCACCCGGGGATCGTGTTCGTCCAGGTCGAGGAGGGCTCGCTGCAGATCACTCAGGGGAACTGCACCCCGAAGACGGTCGGGCCGGGTGAGACGTACATCGAGGTTCCCTACAAGCCCATCCGCGCGGTCGCGAGAGGAAGGGCCGTCTGGACGACGTCGCTGTTCATCAATGGCCCCGACGCTCTCCTGATTCCGGCGCCGTCCCCCTGTCCCGCGGCTGCAACGCGCTGACCGCACAGCTGAGCGCGGCTGCCGACCCGCAGTGGCTAGTCGGCGGTGACTGAAAGGCGGGCGGGGCCGGACGGCCTCGCCCGCGTCGTCGGCTCCCTAGTGTCGACAGGTCCGGACTGCGGCTAGTTC
>JACDAS010000277.1 GCA_013695295.1 Actinomycetota bacterium
CGGTAACGAGCCAGACGCCGTGCTCGCGCGCGATCGCTCCCAGGCGGCGCTCAGCGGGTCCCGGAACCTCGACCGACTCCCGCGCCAGCAGCGCGAAGGCCTCCTTCGCGCCCGGCTCGGCCCAGCCGGCCAGGGCCCTAGCCCAGGTCGACGACGGATAGGCGGGCAGGAAGGCCTCGGGGAAGACGAGCAGTCGCGCTCCGTGACCGGCGGCTTCGGCCGCGAGCGCCTGCAGCTTGTCGATCGTCGCCTCGCGGTCCAAGATCACCGGTTCGGCCTGGATGCAGGCGGCGATGACGGGCTCGCGCATGTCAGGCCCCCGCGCGGGCGTAGACCGAGACGTGGCTGCCGCTCCGCTCCGTGAAGGGCTCGCGGGTCCACCCCTCCCAGCGGTCGCGGAGGGCGAGGTTCGCGAGACGCGCCATCAGGTCGAGCTCGGCGGGCCAGGCGTAGCGCACCTGGACCGGGTACAGCCGGATCCCCTGCTCGGAGACGACCAGGTGCTGGGACGAGACGAGCTGGTCGACCGGGTCGTGCTTGGCCACGTCCAGCCAGGCCTCGCCGAGACCCACACGGCTCACCGACACCCGCTGACCGCGGTCGAAGCGGGCCACGTCGGGCACGAACGCCTCGAGCACGAACAGGCCGTCCTCGGTCAGATGTTCGGCAACGTTGCGGAAGCACCGAACCTGGTCTTCCTGCGCGAGCAGGCCGAAGAAGGTGTTGAACACGACGAAGACGAGGCTGTACCGACCCGACACGCCCACGTCTGCGAAGTCGCCGAGCGTGACCGGGATCCGATCGCCCCCGGGCTTCTCGCGCAGCTTCGCGATCATCGCCTTGGAGGCGTCGATCCCGTGCACGTCGATCCCATGCGCGGCAAGCGGCAGCGCGATCCGCCCCGTGCCGATCGCAAGCTCCAGCACGGGCCCCTCGCCTGCGAGCTCGGCCAGCCTCGCGACCGTCTCCTCGGTGGGCAGCCCCTCGTAGGCGGCGTCGTAGACCTCGGCGATCCGGTCGCCGTAGGTGGAGGCCTCGTATCCGTCCTGGCCCGCGATCCTCCGAGCCTACCGAGGGTGGGGCTCTACGCGCGAAGCGCGTCCCGAAGCGAGCGCACGTACGCACGGAGCGTGCCGGGCCCGCCTTCCGCGGCCTCGAGCGCGCGCGAGCCGACGACCACGCCGTCGACGTGGTCGGCCGCGGCCGCGGCATGCGCGGGCGTCGAGATCCCGAACCCGGCGTAGAGAGGAAGGTCGGTCGCCCGGCGCGCCCGCGCGGCGAGGCCCGCGAGCGCGGGGGAGAGGCTTTCGCGCGCGCCCGTCGTCCCGGCAATCGTGACGAGGTAGAGCCAGCCGTCGGTTTCCCTCGCCGCCAGCCGGAGGCGCTCGTCGGTCGACGTCGGGGCGACGAGCTGGATCCGGCGCAGCGCCGGCCGCTCGCCCGCGGGGAGGTCGGCGACGATCAGGCCGGTCGCTCCAGCCGCGGCGGCGTCGGTCGCGAAGCGGTCGTAGCCGTAGGCCTCGAGGAGCGACGAGTAGGTCATCGGCACGAGGGGGACCTCCACGCGCTCGGCCACGCAGGCGAGGCACTCGAGGCAGGCCTGCGTGCGCATCCCCTCGGCGAGCGCCCGCTCGGCCGCGCGGCGGATCACCGGGCCGTCGGCGAGGGGGTCCGAGAAGGGAAAGCCGATCTCGACGATGTCGGCGCCACCCTCGACGGCAGCCTCGGCGAGCTCGGGCGTTCGCGCGCCGGCCATCAGGTAGACGACGAGCGCCTTGGCGCCGCCGCTCAGGGGGGCAGCCGCCCACGGGGTCCCCGCAGCCGTCACGATCCCGGCACGAACCCGGCACGGATCGGTGTGCTGGGCGTCGCTACCCTCGAAGCATCCCCCGGGTGGGTGGGGGTTTGGGATGGGGGCCCACGCAGCGCCCCCGCCGCACCGGCGCTCACTGCGCCAGCACCTCGGCGAGATCCTTGTCGCCGCGGCCCGAGAGACAGACGACGATCAGCTCGGCGTCGAGCTCCGCCACCCGCGCCAGGGCATGGGCGGGCTCGAGGGCCGGCACGATGCCCTCGGTCCGGGCGAGGTGCCGGAAGGCCGCGACGGCTTCCTCGTCGCTCGCGGCGACGTACTCCGCACGGCCGCTGTCCCGGAGGAAGGCATGTTCGGGGCCGACGCCGGGATAGTCGAGACCCGCCGAGATCGAGTGGGCATCGAGGATCTGACCGTCGCTGTCGGCGAGGAGGGAGGAGCGGGCTCCGTGCAAGACGCCCGGACGGCCAGCCCCGAGGCTCGCCGCCCCGGCCGCCTCCACGCCCACGAGCCGCACGTCTGCGTCGGCCACGAACCCCGCGAAGAGTCCGATTGCATTCGAGCCCCCGCCGACGCAGGCCACGGCCGCATCGGGCAAGCGGCCCTCCGCCGCGAGAAGCTGCGCACGAGCCTCCCGGCCGATCACGGCCTGGAGCTCGCGCACGATCTCCGGGTAGGGGTGGGGCCCGACGCACGAGCCGATCAGGTAGTGCGTCGTCTCGACCGTCGCGATCCAGTCACGGATCGCCTCGCTCGTCGCCTCCTTGAGTGTCCGCGTCCCGAATTCGACTGGGCGCACCTCGGCTCCGAGCAGGCCCATCCGCTCGACGTTCGGGCGCTGCCGGCGCATGTCCTCGGAACCCATGTAGACAACGCATTCGAGCCCGAAGCGCGCGGCGACCGTCGCGGTGGCGACACCGTGCTGCCCGGCCCCCGTCTCGGCGACCAGTCGGCGCTTCCCGAGTCGGCGCGCGAGCAGGGCTTGGCCGAGCGCGTTGTTCAGCTTGTGGGAGCCCGTATGGAGAAGATCCTCGCGCTTGAGATAGAGCCGCTTGCCCGGCGCGAATCGCTCGGCGAGGGTCACGGGCGTCGGGCGGCCGCCGTAGCTCTCGCCGAGTCCTGCGAGCTCCGCGCGAAACGCCTCGTCTCGGGCGGCGAGCCGCCACGCCGCCTCGAGCTCGTCGAGCGCGGGCACGAGCGTCTCCGGGACGTACCGACCGCCGTAAACTCCGTACAGGCCCTTGGCGGGTGCGGGCAGGCTCACCGGGCCGCCTCCACGAAGGCCCGGATCCGGTCGTGATCCTTGACCCCGGGCGAGACCTCGAGGCTCGAGCTCGCGTCGACAGCCCAGGGGCGCACGAGCTCGATCGCCTCGCGCACGTTGTCGGGTGAGAGCCCGCCGGCGAGCACCACCCTGCCGCCTGCGCGTGCGGCCTCCTGCCAGTGCGCCGGGTCGCGGTCCAGCCAGGGCTGGTCGAGCACGTCGGCCACCTTCCGTTCTCCCCGGTAGAGGGCGCCGCGGCGTGCTCTGTGGCCGTTCTCCCGCGGGTACAGCTGGGTCAGATCGCTTGCAGCCTCGCTCCGCTCGCCGACGAAGACCGAGACGGAGAGCATCGTCTCCGGGACGGGGAGAACGCCCGGGGCGCGGCGAGGCGTCTCGCGCGCGAGGATGAATCCCGCCAGGTCGGCGCCTGCCTCGGACGCCGCGGCCACGTCCTCGGCCCTGGTCAGGCCGCAGATCTTGACGAGCGGGCGCGAGAGCAGCTGCTTGAGCTTCGCACCCGGGTCGACGGCCTGCATCAACGTCGAGCCGACGAGGATCGCATCGGCTCCGGCGAGCTCCGCGGCGGCCCCCTGGGCGCGCGACCCGATCCCGCTCTCGGCGACCACCACCCGGTCGCGCGGCGCGCGGGACACGAGCTCCAGCTGGGCCGCGCGGTCGATCCCGAAAGTGCCGAGATCGCGGGCGTTCAGCCCGATCGGGTTGGCGCCGAGCCCGATCGCCCGGTCGAGCTCCCCCTCGTCGTGAGCCTCGACGAGCGCGTCGAGGCCCAGGCTCCGCGCATGGGCCTGGAGCGCCGCGGCCCGGTCGTCGTCCAGATCTCGGAGCAGCAAGAGCACGGCGTCGGCCCCCGCCCGGCGCATGCGCTCGAGGTCATCCTCGCTCCGGAAGAACCCCTTCGCGAGCAGCGGGAGTCCTGTGGCCTTGCGGGCCCGCTCGAGGTCTGCCACCCGGCCGTCGAAGCGCTCGTCGACGAGAATCGAGAGGGCCGCGGCGCCGGCCGCCTCGAAGCTTGCCGCGAGCGCGGCCGGATCGGCGCCCACCCGCAGCTCGCCGGCCGAGGGCGAGCGGCGCTTGATCTCGGCGACGGCGCGGAGGCCGGGCTGAGCGAGGGCGTCGCGGAACACACCCATCAGGCCGCCTCCTGCTCGCGCGAGAAGGCGACCAGCGCCTCGAGCCGCTCGCCCGCCGCCCCGGAGTCGATCGCCTCACGGGCGTAGCCGAGGCCGTCCGCGAGGTCGCGCGCGTGGCCTCCCGCCGCGATCGCTCCAGCGGCGTTCAGGAGGACCGCGTCACGCTTTCCCCCCTTGGCTCCCGCGAAGACCGCGCGGATGTGCTCCGCGTTCTCGGCTGCCGAGCCGCCCCGGAGGTCCCCGGGCGCGCAGCGGCCCACGCCGAGCTCGAGCGGGTCGACCTCCCGCTCGCGCACGTCGCCTGCGACGACCTCGCAGACGACGTTGGGGCCGGCCGGAGAGAGCTCGTCGATCCCCCCGGCGCCGTGGACGACGAGGGCCCGGCGAGCTCCCAGGCGGCCGAGCACGTGCGCGATCGTCGGCACGAGCTCGGCCGAGTACACCCCCACGACCTGCGCGCGTGCGCCGGCCGGATTCGTAAGCGGGCCGAGCACGTTGAAGACCGTACGCGCAGCCAGCTCGCGGCGTACGGGGGCGGCGTGGCGCATCGCCGGGTGGTGGGTGGGTGCGAAGAGGAAGCCGAAGCCGAGCTCGTCGATCGACCGCGCGATCCGCGCGGGCGGGAGCTCGAGCTCGAAGCCGAGCGCCTCGAGGACGTCCGCGGAGCCCGACGCCGACGAGACCGCGCGGTTTCCGTGCTTGGCGACGCCGGCGCCGGCCGCCGCGGCCACGAGGGCGGCCGCGGTCGAGATGTTGAACGTCTGCCCGCCATCGCCGCCGGTGCCGGCGGTGTCGACCAGATCCTGCCGAACTGGACTGACGCCGATCATGTGCTCGCGCATCGCCTCGGCGCACCCGGCGATCTCGTCTGCGGTCTCGCCCTTCAGGCGGAGTGCGACGAGGAAGCCGCCGATCTGCGCGGGCGTCGCCTCCCCGCGCATCACCGAGCCCATTACCTCGCGCGCCTGCGCGCGCGAGAGCGACTCGCCGTCGAGGAGGCGGCGCAGCCCGTCGACGATCACCGGTGTCGGCCCTCGAGGAAGTTGCGCGCGAGCTGCGGGCCGTCCCGGGTCAGAACGGACTCGGGATGAAACTGGACGCCGTCGATCGGCAGCTCGCGGTGGCGGACGGCCATCACCTCCCCGTCGCCGGACCGGGCCGAGACCTCGAGCACGTCCGGCACCGTCGTGGCGGCGAGCGAGTGGTAGCGCCCGGCGAGGAAGTCTTCCGGGAGCCCCTCGAAGAGCCCACGACCGTCGTGGCAGACGGCGCTCGCCTTGCCGTGGACGAGCTCGCGCGCCGGTCCGATCGTGCCGCCGAAGGCCTCGACGATCGCCTGGTGGCCGAGGCAGACCCCGAGCGTCGGCATCCGGCCGCCGAGGTGGCGCACGATTGCCGGCATGCTGCCAGCCTCGGCCGGCCGGCCCGGGCCGGGGGAGAGGATCAAGTGGGATGGTGCGAGCCGCTCGGCCGCGTCCGCGTCCAGCTCGTCCGTCCGGCGGACGACCACCTCGGCGCCGAGCTCGCCAAACAGATGGGCGAGGTTGTAGGTGAACGAGTCGAAGTTGTCGACGATCAGGATCACCGTGCCTGCTCCGCCAGGTCGATCGCGGTCTCGAGCGCCCGCAGCTTGTGCAGACACTCCTGGTGCTCGGCCGCGGGATCCGAGTCTGCCACGATCCCCGCGCCGGCCTGGAGCAGCGCGACGCCCTCGAACAGCACGATCGTCCGGATCGCGATGCAGGTGTCGAAGGCCTCGCCCGGCAGGTGGTAGCCGACCGCGCCCGCGTACGGGCCACGGCGGTACCCCTCGAGCTCGGAGAGGATCTGCAGCGCCCGTACCTTCGGCGCCCCCGAGACGGTGCCGGCCGGAAAGCACGCCCGGAGAAGGTCGAACGGACCGACGCCTGCGCGCAGCTCGCCGGCCACCTCGGACACGAGGTGCGTCACGTGCGAGAACCGCTCCGGCTCCAGGAACCGCTCGACGCGCACGCTGCCGGGGACGCAGACGCGCGCCAGGTCGTTCCGGCCGAGGTCGACGAGCATCACGTGCTCGGCCCGGTCCTTCTCGGAGGAGAGCAGGCGCCCGGCGTCCCCGTCGCCGGGTCTCGTTGTGCCGGCGATCGGGTTGAGGCTCGCACGCGAGCCCTCGGCCTTGACGAGGGTCTCGGGCGACGAGCCGACGAGCGCGAGGCCGTCGAGCTCGAGCAGGAAGAGGTAGGGAGAGGGGTTGACCCGGCGGAGTGCCCGGTAGAGGTCGAGCGCGCTCGCGCCTGTGCGCCGCTCGGCGCGCTGCGAGAGGACGACCTGGAACGCGTCCCCGGCCCGGATGTGCTCCCTGATGCGCTGGACGCCGCGCTCGAACTCGAAGCGCGAGGGCAGCCGGCGAGTGGACGACGTCCGGCCCCCGCTGCGCGCCGGCGCCGCGAGCGGCGCCTCGAGCAGGCCTGTCACGCGCTCGGGGTCGCCGCGGAGCACCTCGGCGACTCCGCGCGCGTGGTCGAAGCGGACGAGGACGTCCGCGACGACGAACCGACTCTCCGGAAGGCTCCGGCCCTCGGCGGGCAGCGTCACGGTGGGCTCGAGCCGCGCGACGTGATCGAAGCCCAGATAGCCGACGACGGGCTCGTCGAGCGCCTCGGCCTCGTCGACCCCCACGAGCCGCGAGCCCCGCCCGACGAGCGAGTAGCGGCCGAGCCTGCCCCGCTCGACGGACTCGAGCAGGAACGAGCCCGCGCCGCCGTCGCGCAGCCGCAGGTACGCCCCGAGCGGGGTGATCAGATCGGTGGGGATGACGGTGGTGACGATCATGTCGAGAAACAAAAAGACCTTCCGCTGGGAAGGTCTGGAGCGAAGCGGCGATGTCGGCCCGGGTCAGATCAGGCGACGCTCCCGCCTCGCTCGTGGCGCCAGTCCCAGACCGAGGGGCGGGGGATAGGAGTCATCGCAGACGGGACAGTAGCGCACCGCTGCGCCCCGGCGGCCCCGAAAGGGCGATTGTTAGGGTCTGGCCGTGGCTCGCCCTTCCCTCCCGGGCGCGCGCCGCAGACCTCGCCCGGAGCGCGGCGGCTGGCGTCACATTCCCGCACTCGCGCTCGCCCTCGTCTTCTGCCTGCCGCTCGTCTACATGGTGGCGGGGTCGTTTCGGAAGGCGGGCCTGCCGCCGCCGAGGACGCCCGAGCTCCTGCCCTCTCCGATCGCGTTCGACAACTACGAGCGCGCCTTCGAGCTCGTCGATCTGGGCCGCCACCTGCTCAACTCGATCGCGGTCGCGGCGATCGCGGTGCCGCTGACGATCCTGTTTGCCTCGTGGGCTGGGTTCGCCATCTCTCGCCTGCCGCGCCGGGCGGCCGCCGCCCTGGTCGGGATCTCGCTCGTGGCCCTGATGGTGCCCGCGACGGCGCTCCTCGTGCCTCGATTCGCCCTCTTCAAGACGCTCGGCCTCACCGACACCTGGATCCCCCTGATCGCCCCATCCCTCCTCGGGACCTCTCCCTTCTACGTGCTCCTCTACGCCTGGAGCTTCCGGCGGCTGCCCGGAGACCTCTTCGAGGCCTCGCGCCTCGAGGGGCTCGGCGTGCTCGGCACGTGGTGGCGGGTGGGGATGCCGCTCGTGCGCCCCGTGACCGTGGCCGTCGCCGTCCTCGCCTTCGTGTTCACCTGGAGCAACTTTCTCGACCCCCTGATCTACCTGTTCGACCCGGACAAGTACACGCTGCCGCTCGGCCTGCGCTCCCTGGCGCAGCTCGATCGTCAGAACTTCCCGCTCCTGCTCGCCGGAGCCGTCGTAGCGACCGCTCCGGTGATCCTCGCCTTCCTCTACGTGCAGCGCTTCTTCCTCCAGGAACACCGCGAGCTCGGGTGATATCACCGAGGTGACGACGAATTGCAGATTGATATCACGCCTGGAATCTGCCGAGGATAGAGACTGGGCAAATTCGACGACCCTGACTCTCAATTCTTCTGGTAATGATTCGTGAAGGTTCCCGACGAATCATGATCAAGGAGAGCGGAATGCGAACGAGCTGCGTACTCATGCTGGCGTCCGTGCTGGCCGTGGCTGCGAGCGCCTGTGGCGGCAGCGACGAAGCCAAGGTCTCGGGCCAGATCAGCTTCATGGCCTTCGGCGAGCCCGAGGAGCTGAAGGCATTTCGGGACGTGATCGCCGCCTACGAGGCCGAGCAGTCCGACGTGAAGGTGCAGCTGATCGAGGCGAGCGACCGGCAGGACCTGCTCGCGCGGCTCTCGACGGCCTTCGCGGGCGGTAAGCCGCCCGACCTCTTCCTGATCAACTACCGCTTCTACGGGCAGTTCGCCGCCAAGGGCGTGCTCGAGCCGATCGAGTCGAGGCTGGAGGGGTCGAAGTTGTTCGAGCAGGACGACTTCTACGAGCAGGCGCTCGAGCCGTTCCGCTTCGGCGGGACCCAGACCTGCATGCCGCAAAACATCTCGAGCCTCGTCGTCTACTACAACAAGGATCTCTTCGAGCAGGCGGGTTTGCCAGAGCCGTCGACCGGCTGGGTGTGGGGCGACCTGACGGCGCGGGCCGTCGCCCTGACGAAGGATCTGGACGGAGACGGCGTGGCGGACCAGTACGGGCTCGGGGTCGAGCCGCAGTTGATCCGGCTCGCGCCCTTCGTCTGGTCGAACGGCGGCGAGCTCGTGAACGCCGACGGGTCGGGCTTCGCGCTCGGGAGCCCCGAGGCGCAGGAGGTGGTCGGGGAGTTCTTCTCCCTGCGCACCGACTACAGGGCGATCCCCTCGGACGAGGAGATCGAGTCCGAGGACAACGAGACCCGTTTCGTGAACGGGCGCACGGCGATGCTGCTCGACTCCCGCCGCGCGACCCCAGTCTTTCGCACGATCACGAAGTTCGACTGGGACGTGGCCCCGTTGCCGAAGTTCAAGCGCCTCGCCTCGATCCTGCACTCGGACGCCTACTGCATGACGGCGGCGTCGAAGCAGAAGGATGCGGCCTGGAGCTTCATGGAGTTCGCGCTCGGCCCCGAGGGACAGCGCATCGCCGCGCGGACGGGTCGGACGGTCCCCTCGCTGAAGGAGGTCGCGAACTCCGAGGCGTTCCTCGACCCGGACGCGAGACCGGCTCACTCGCAGGTCTGGCTCGACGCGATCCCGAACATCCGCCATGTGCCGGCGCTCTCGACCTGGCCCGAGATCGAGGATGCCTCCGAGCCGATCCTCGAGGAGGCGCTGTACGAGGGCGCTCCGGCCGACGAGGTCGCCGCCGAGCTGGAGAAAGCGACGAAGGAGATCTTCGCGCGCGCAGAGCGGTAGCCGGTGGCGAGCCTCGTTCTCACCGGCGTCGGCAAGCGCTACGGCGAGGTCGAGGCCCTGCGCGGGCTGAACCTGGAGGTCGGCGAGGGTGAGCTGCTCGCTCTCGTCGGCCCCTCGGGGTCTGGCAAGACGACCGCCCTCCGGATCGTGGCGGGGCTCGAGCAGCCGTCGGCGGGGTCGGTTCGGATCGGAGCCCGAGACGTGACCCGCGTGCCCCCCGCCGCCCGCAACGTCTCGATGGTCTTCCAGAGCTACGCCCTCTTCCCGCACCTGAGCGTGGCGGAGAACGTCGGCTTCGGCCTCCGCGCACGGCGGGTGTCGAAGGGCGAAGCCGGGCAGCGGGTTCGAGCCGCGGCCGAGATTGTCGGCTGCTCCTCCCTGCTCGAGCGAAAGCCCCACGAGCTCTCCGGCGGGGAGCGACAGCGTGTCGCACTCGCACGGGCGCTCGTCCGAGAGCCCGACCTGTTCCTGCTCGACGAGCCGCTGTCGAACCTCGACGCCCAGCTCCGCGTGCAGATGCGCGCCGAGTTGAAGCGGCTGCACCAGCGGCTCGAGACGACGATGATCTACGTCACACACGACCAGTACGAGGCCTTGACCCTCGGCGACCGCGTCGCAGTCCTCGGCGACGGCGTCCTCCAGCAGGTCGGTCCGCCCGAGGAGGTCTACGACCGCCCGATCAACCGGTTCGTCGCAGCCTTCGTCGGGACGCCGGCGATGAATCTGCTGCCGGTCGAGGGCGGGCGGGCAGGCCCGTTCGCGGTCCGAGTCCCGGCGAGCCTCGCGGGCCGCGCGCTCGAGGCCGGCGTTCGCCCCGAGCACGTGCAGCTCGGAACGGGCGATTCCGTGGAGGTGCAGCTGGTGGAGTCCGCTGGCAGCGAGACGTTCCTCCACCTGGGCTGGCGCGAGCGGACGATCGTCGCCCGCACGGGCGCCGGCGTCCGCCCCGCGGTCGGCTCCTCCGTCACCGTGAGCGTCGCCCCGGGCCACGTCCGCCTGTTCGACGCCGAGAGCGGATCTGCCCTGTGATGCGGGATCCCGAGCGCCGCGGGATCGCGCTTCTGCTCGCGCCCTACCTGATCGGGATCACGGCGCTGATCGTCGTTCCGGCGGCGATCACCTTCGCGATGTCGCTCTTCGAGTACGACCTGATCCGCTCGCCGAACTTCCGGGGCCTCGGGAACTTCCGTGAGCTCTGGCACGACGACGTCTTCCGCACGTCGGTGCGCAACTCGCTCTGGTTCATCGCCTTCGCCGTCCCGCTGCGCCTGCTCGGCGCGCTCGCACTCGCTCTGCTCCTGCACCGGCGTTTCCGCGGGGTCGCCGCCTACCGGACGGCCGGCTACCTGCCGACGATCGTCCCCGACGTCGCGTACGCCCTGCTCTGGCTGTGGATCTTCAACCCGCTCTACGGGCCTCTCAACCTCGCCCTCGGCGCCGTCTCGGGGCCCACGCCGGCTTGGCTGACCGACCCGCGTGCGGCCCAGGCGGCGATCGTGATCATGAGCCTGTTCCAGATCGGCGAGGGCTTCGTCGTCGCCCTGGCGGCGCGGCAGGCGATTCCGGGGGAGCTCTTCGAGCTGTCTCGGGTCGAGGGCGCGAGTCCGCTCTACGTCCTGCGGCGGATCACGCTGCCGCTGATGGCACCGGTGCTCCTGCTTCTCCTTGCGCGCGACACGATCTTCAGCTTCCAGGCGAACTTCGTCCCGGCGCTCCTCGTCACCGAGGGCGGGCCGCCGCTGTACGCGACCACCTACCTGCCGCTCTTCGTCTACCGGACCGGATTCGAGTACCTGCGCTACGGCTACGCGGCGGCCGCGACCCTGACCATGTTCGCCCTCACCGCGGCGATCGTCTACGCGCAGTACCGGATCGTCCGCCGCTGGCGCCGGGCCTTCTCGTTCTAGCGTTTCGGGCCGGCGACGACCGCGACCTCCTCCTCGCTGCCCGAGACGGACTCCGACACGGTCACCCCCTCGTCGACGATCGCGCGCGCGACGCGGACGCCTGCCCGGACGCGGACGTCCGCGAGCAGGACGCTCTCGAGCACCTCGGCGCCCTCCTCGACGACCACGCCGGGGGCGAGCACGGAGCCACGGACGCGGCCGGCGACGACGCAGCCCGGAGAGACGAGGCTCTCGCCGACGTCGGCGGTTGCCGCAAGCCGTGCCGGCGGATGCTGGGGGCCGAAGGTGTGGATCGCCCACGAGCGCTCCGCGAGGTCGAGGGATGGCTCTGGCTCGAGGAGCTCCATGTGGGCCTGCCAGTAGCTCTCGAGCGTCCCGACGTCGCGCCAGTAGCCTTCCAGGGCGTAGCCGAACACGCGGCCCTCCCGGACGAGTCTCGGCAGGAGCTGGTCACCGAAGTCCTCGAGCCCCGAGTCCTCGCCCTCGCCCACGTCCTGCGCTAGCTCCTCCAGCAGCTCGAGAAGCCTCGCCGTCCGGTAGACGAAGATCTCAGCCGTGACGACGTCCGTCTTCGGCTCGTCGGGCTTGTACTCGAAGCCGGTCACGAGGCAGGCCTCATCCACCTCGACGACCCCGTAGCGGCCGGCCTCCTCGCGCGGCAACTGTTTCGTGACGACCGTGAGGTCGGCGTCGCGGTCGAAGTGTGCAGCCAGGACCTCGCGGTAGTCGAGCTTGTAGACGTGGTCGGCGCTCAGGACGAGCACCGCGTCCGGGTCGAACCGCGCGATCTCGCGCGAGTTCCGGTAGATCGCGTCGGCGTTGCCGCGGTACCAGCCGCCGTCGTCCGTTCCCTGGTGGGGGTGCAGGAGCCGCAGGCCGCCGTAGGAGCGGTCGTAGTCCCAGGGGCGCCCGCCCGCCATGTGGTCGTCGAGCGAGTGCGGCGCGTACTGGACGAGGACCCAGACGTCCGTGAGGCCGCTGTGCATGCAGTTCGAGAGCGGGAAGTCGATCAGCCGGTAGACGCCGGCGAAGGGGAGGGAGGGCTTGGCGCGCTCGTCGGTGAGCGGGCCGAGGCGCCCTCCCTGGCCACCGGCCAGGATCAGCGCGAGAACCGAGCCGCGGCGCTCCTCCACCCGCCTCTTATCTCGCACAGGGACGCTGGCTAACCGTTGGTAGGCTCAATCGATGGCGCGTTCGGTGATCGTCTCCGCCGTCCGGACGCCCTTCGGGCGCCTCGGCGGCGGGCTCTCGGGCTACGAGGCGACCGAGCTCGGGTCGCTCGCGATCCGCGCCGCGCTCGACCGCGCCCGGCTCGCGCCCGACGAGGTCGAGTACGTGATCATGGGCCAGGTGCTCCAGGCTGGCGCGGGTCAGGCTCCCGCGCGCCAGGCGGCGATCGGCGCCGGGCTGCCCAAGGAGGTTCCGGCGGACACGATCAACAAGGTCTGCGCCTCCTCGATCCGGGCCGTCGAGATCGCGGACTCGATGATCCGCTCGGGCGACCACAGCGTCATCGTCACGGGCGGGATGGAGTCGATGTCGAACGCCCCCTACCTGCTGAAGAAGGCGCGCTTCGGCTACAAGCTCGGCGACGGCTCGCTGATCGACTCGATGACCCACGACGGCCTGACGTCGAGCTTCGACAAGCGCCACATGGTGCAGCAGGCCTCCTTCGTCTCGCGGGAGCTCGGCATCTCACGCGAAGACCAGGATCTCTGGGCACTTCGCTCCCACGAGCGGGCGGTCCGGGCGATCGACGAGGGGCGCTTCGCTGACGAGCTCGTGCCGGTCGGGGAGATCACGCTCGACGAGAGCCCGCGCCGCGACACGTCGATCGAGAAGCTCGCGAAGCTGAAGCCCGTTTTCGACCCCGAAGGGACGACCACTGCCGGCAATGCCCCGGGTGTCAACGATGGCGCGGGCGCCGTGATCGTGACCAGTGAGGAATTCGCACGCAGGCGAGGGCTCGAGATCCTCGCCACGATCGTCTCGCAGGGCTACGTCGCCGACGACTTCGCCTACCTCGCGCGGACGCCCGCGAAGGCCGGCGACATCGCGCTCCGGAAGGCCGGCAAGGCGATCGGGGACGTCGAGCGGGTCGAGCTGAACGAGGCCTTCTCGTCGGTGGCCCTCAACTCGGCGCGGCTGCTGGGCGTCGACCCCGAGCGGGTGAATGTGAACGGCGGTGCCGTCGCCCTCGGGCACCCGATCGGCGCCTCGGGGGCCCGCATCCTCTCGACGTTGATCTACGAGCTGCGCCGGAATGGCGGCGGGCTCGGCCTCGCGGCGATCTGCTCCGGCGGCGGCCAGGGCGACGCGTTGCTGCTCGAGGCCTAAAAACGAGTTCTAACCCCTCAACCGAGACGCGCCTGACGCTCCCGTTCTCGGACCAGCTCCAGCGTCTGCCTGAGCGCCGGTAGCTGGGCCTGATCCTTGGGGCGATTCGCGGCCTCCTTCGAGCGAATCACGTCCGCGAGCGACGCAACGAGCACGGAAACACCCTGCAGATCGAGCTCGAGCGCATCCCGACGCAGATCCTCGTAGCCAGAGGTCCCGGCAGGGAGGAAGACGATGTCGAGCGGGCCCGCGTCCGTCGTGAGCGTCCAGACTGCGGCCTGCGCGAGCAGCTTCGCCTCGATCGGGAAGGGAACCGGTTCGCCCGACGGACTCCGCAGTCTCGCGTTGAGCTCGTCGAGCGCTGCGGCGAGGCGCTCGAGGTTGTGCGCATCGGGAGCCGGCGTGATGTCGAGCTCCTGTGTCGTCAGGGGGTAGCCCTGTGCGATCGCGGCGACGGCGCCCATGACCAGGAATGACACGCCGTGGCGGCTGAGCGTCTCGAGCGCGCGAAATGGCATGAACGACGGCAACGTGGTCATATCGCTGCGTTAGCTCGGGCGTTCCCGCGCGGCGGCGCAGACACCGCTGCTTCCCGCAGTTGCCGGTAGAACGCTTCGCGTTCGAGGGCGAACTCGATGCGCCGCTCGGGGGTGAGGTCGAGCAGCTCGTGGATGTTCGCAACGTACGAGTCGTCGAAGCTGGCGAGTCGGAACGTCAGCT
>JACDAS010000301.1 GCA_013695295.1 Actinomycetota bacterium
CGACACCACAGCGCCGAGGTCGAGGCCGAGGAGGGTGACGAGCAGGGCGCAGGCGGGCGTCGGGAGCACGCCGCCGAGGAGGGCATGACCGCCGCCGGCCGCGATGCCCGCGGACAGGGCACCCTCGAGCATCGGGCCCGACTCGCGCGTGTCTCGGACCACGAGAACGCGGGGCGCGGCGCTGTCGGTGACGCTTACTACGGCGCGGCCGAGCGCGAGCGCGAGCTCGGGCGTGATCAGGTCACCGACCGGCCCCCGCACTCCGTCGGTGCCGAACAGGCGCCGGACCGCCGGATCGCCTTCGAGCCGGCGCTCCGCCGGCGGCGCAACGCTCGCCCCGCTCACCACGTGGACTAGCGCTTCGAGAACTGCGGCCGCTTGCGTGCCTTCTTAAGCCCCGCCTTCTTGCGCTCCTTGGCCCGCGCGTCGCGGGTCAGGAAGCCGTGGCGCTTGAGCTCGCCGCGCAGGGCGGGGTCGGCCTCGACGAGGGCCCGGGCGATCCCGTGGCGCAGCGCGCCCGCCTGGGAGGAGACGCCGCCCCCGTGCAGCCGGGCGACGACGTCCATGCGGTCCTCGAAGCCCGTGGTCTGCAGGGGCTGGCGCGCCGCGATCTGGAGCGTCGCACGTGGGAAGAACTGCTCGAGCGAACGTCCGTTGATGGTGTAGGTACCGCTGCCGGGACGGAGGATCACGCGGGCGACGGAGGTCTTGCGCTTGCCGGTGCCGAGGTACTGGGCGAGCTCGACCATCAGCGTCCGAGCTCCAGCGGCTGGGGAGCCTGTGCGGCATGCGGGTGCTCGGGGCCGGCGTAGATCTTCAACTTCGTGATCTGCGCCCGCGAGAGGCGGTTTCGCGGCAGCATCCCCTTGACGGCCTTGCGCAGCACCTCGGTGGGTCGGCGGCGAAGCTCCTCCCGGAGCGGTCGGCTCTTGAGGCCGCCGGGGTAGCCGGAGTGTCGGTAGTACAT
Source organism: Actinomycetota bacterium (assembly GCA_013695295.1). Lineage (GTDB taxonomy): Bacteria > Actinomycetota > Thermoleophilia > Gaiellales > Gaiellaceae > JACDAS01. The sequence goes on from JACDAS010000301.1 coordinate 968, forward strand.
CTTCTCATCCAGCTTGTTCCCGGTGACGGCGATCTTCTCGGCGTTCACGACGACGACGAAGTCCCCCGTGTCGACGTGAGGCGTGTACTCCGCCTTCGTCTTGCCCCGAAGCGTGTCGGCAATGCGCGTGGCGAGTCGCCCGAGCGTCTGGCCGTCGGCGTCGACGACGTACCAGCGGCGCTCGATCTCGCCAGGCTTTGCGTTCCAGGTCTTCTGCATGTCAGAGAGGAGGCAGACGACCGTCCGCCGGCCCGGGATGGTAGCAGCCACCCGTCCCGAGCGGCCTACCGGCACCGCAGAAGTCGCACTTTGTGTTGCATCGCTTCTCACCTCCGGCACGCTTCTCCGGCAACCCTCTCTCGATCCCCCGCTGGCAGCCCATGCACGAGGACTTTGCCGCCGCCCTGCGCCTGCTCGCGGGCTTCTCGTTGCCACACGCTGAGGCCTGGCGGCTCCTGATCCCGGTCGCGGAGCGGCTCGACGTTCCCCGCCCCAGCTACTGGCGAGTGAGGCGATTCCTCCTCGCGGAGCGCGAGCGGCGGGCCCGTGTCCGCGCGGAGGTCGACCCGGTGGTCGCCGATCTGCTCGCGGGCTTCCTGCCGATCTGGCGGTGGTGATGCAACACAAGCCCTCGGTTGTACGTCTGGCCGACGCGGGCTTCCGCGAGACTCTTGGACGATGGACGCGATCACGCTGCGCACTCTCACCGACGGGGGCCAGACGTCCGGGAGCGTCGCTGCGCTCGTGGCCGGGTTCGTGCGCGAGGCTCGCACGACGCTCGACCTCGCGCAGTACGACTTCCACCTGCTTCCCGAGTCGGCCGCAGTCGTGGGCGGGGCGATCCGGGAGGCTGCCGCCCGCGGGGTGGCGGTGCGCTTCCTCTACAACGTCGACCACCGGGATCCGATCCCGGTGCCGCCGCCGCCGGAGCCCGACGTCCAGCTGATCGCCTCCCTCGGGGTGCCGGCCAGGGCGATCGCCGGCGTACCCGACCTGATGCACCACAAGTACGTCGTCAGAGACGGGGCGGACGTCTGGACGGGCTCTGCGAACTGGACGGACGAGTCGTGGTCCCGCCAGGAGAACGTGCTCCTCACGATCCGGTCGCGCGAGCTCGCGAAGCAGTTTACGGCGAACTTCGACGAGCTCTGGACCCGGGGGATCGTCGAGTCCTCGGGCTTCGGGAAGCCCGAGCCGGTGCAGCTTGGCTCGACCCGCGCCCGCGCGTGGTTCTGTCCAGGGCACGGCAAGGAGCTCTCCTTCCGGATCGGCAGGCGCATCGGCTGCGCCCGCCGCCGGGTGCGGATCTGCTCGCCGGTAATCACGGCGGCGCCGGTGCTCGCGGCCCTGGCCCAGGCAGCCTCGGAGCAGCGGATCGAGCTCGGCGGCTGCGTCGACGCGCCCCAGATGCACGGGGTCGTGCACCAGTGGAGCGAGAACGGCAACATCTCCTGGAAGCTCCCGCTCCTGCGACGTGCCCTCCAGCGGGGCTTCTCGGGCAAGCGCTCGACGCCCTGGGAGCCGGAAGGGAGCCTGCACGACTTCATGCACGCGAAGGTGACCGTCTGCGACGACACGGTCTTCGTCGGCAGCTTCAACCTCTCGCGCTCGGGCGAGCAGAACGCGGAGAACGTCGTCGAGCTGGAGGATGCAGCCCTCGCCGACCGGATGGCGGCGTTCGTCGAGAGCGTCTCGGCCCTCTACCCTCCCGTGGAGCTCGGTTGAAGCCCCTCTCGCTCGTCCTCTGCGCTTTGTGCGTGCTGGCGCTCGCGCTCTTTCACCGGCGGCTCGGGAAGGTTCAGGTGGCGCTCGTGACCCTCGCTGCCGTCTGGTTCGGGATCCGGGGCAGCGGGCTCGTGCACCTGCCCAACCTCGAGGAGACGGCGAAGGAGGTCGGCCCGACGCTCGGTGGGTGGACCTACGTCGTCGTCGCGGTCTTGGCATTCCTCGAGACCGCGTTCTTCATCGGGCTCATCGCGCCGGGCGAGTTCACGGTGATCCTCGGCGGCTTCGTCGCCGGACAGGGGGAGATCGACGTCTTCGCCCTCGGCGGGCTCGTGTGGGCCTGCGCGTTCGCCGGGGACGTCACGAGCTACCTGCTGGGCCGGAGGCTCGGCCGCGACTTCCTCCTCAGGCAGGGACCGCGCTTCGGGATCAATCGGCGCCGCCTCGACCAGGTCGAGGAGTTCTTCGAGCGCCACGGCGGCAAGACGATCCTGCTCGGACGCTTCCTCGGCCTCGTGCGCGCCCTGGCGCCGTTCATCGCCGGCTCGTCGCGCGTGCCGCCACGCAAGTTCCTGCCGATCGACTTCGTGGCGGCCGGCGCCTGGAGCATCACCTTCGTCACGCTCGGGTACGTCTTCTGGCAGAGCTTCGACACGGTGGTGTCCTTCGCGAAGCGGGGCACCCTGGCGCTCGGCGCCCTCGCCACGCTCGTCGTCGGCGGGGTCGCGCTCTACCGCTGGCTCGAACGGCCCGCAAACCGAAAGAAGGTGCGCCAGGCCTGGCGCGAGAAGCGGCTTTGATTGAACCCGCGCAGACTCCGCGGCCTTCGGCCGCTCCGCTGCACGCTCAAACCATCGAGAACCTTCTCAGCGTGCAGGCCTCGGCGCTAGCCGGAGGTCTGCGCGGGGGCGTCCCAGCGCTCCCAGCGCACGATCTCCTCGCGCGGCTTCCGACGCTCGCTGAACTCGCTCGACTGACGCTCGAGCGAGGGAACCTCGCCACCCGACGGATAGCCCATCGTCACGACGGCGACGAAGTGGAGGTCGTCCGGCGCCCCGATCGCCTCCCGCAGGGCGGGAATGTCGGAGACGCCGAACACGGCCGCGCTCAACCCCTCGTCGATCGCGGCGAGCATCAGGATCATCATCGCGGCGCCGGCGTCGACGAACCAGTACGGCGCCGGCCAGTCGAGCTCGCGCCCGCCTGTGATCGCGAGCTTGTCGGGGCGCCGGTAGCGCTCGTGGTAGTCATCCTCGGAGACGAGGACGACGACGTGCACCGGGGCGGCTGCCTTCCAGCGCGGACGCCCGGCGGCCGCCAGCTCCTCCTCCAACGCCGCGACGGCGATCACGCGTCGAGTCTCCTCCTCGGTCACGACCACGAGCCGCAGGC
>JACDAS010000239.1 GCA_013695295.1 Actinomycetota bacterium
ACGTCGAGAACGGCCTGCACGAGTTCGTCTCGGACGACGCGGAGCTCGCGGAGCTGGCCGCTCGCCACGGTGTCCGGCTCCACGACCTCAGGCAGCCTCCGGCCGGCCTCGGCGTCCCGACCGGCGAGAACCTCGAGCTGGACGCCTCCATCGTCCTGACCGTCGGGTCGGACTGCGCGATCGGGAAGATGACGGTGGCGCTCGAGCTCGATCTCGAGGCTCGCCGGCGCGGGCTCCGCTCGATCTTCGTCCCGACCGGCCAGACCGGGATCGCGATCGCGGGGTGGGGGATCTCGGTCGACGCCGTGATCTCCGACTTCCTCGCCGGCGCGGCGGAGCGGCTCGTCGTCGAGGGCGTCCGGCGCGGAGGGCGGCTCCTCTGGGTCGAGGGCCAGGGCTCGCTCGTCCACCCGGCCTACTCGGGCGTGACCCTCGGGCTGCTCCACGGCAGCGCGCCGCACGTCCTCGTCCTCTGCCACAAGGCCGGGACGACCGAGGTGGAGGGCTACCCTGGGCATCCGCTCCCGAGCCTCCCGGAGCTCGTCCGGCTGCACGAGCTCGCCTCGCTGCCGCGGCGGCCCGCCACAGTCGCCGCTGTCGCGCTGAACACGAGCGAGCTGGACGAGGCCGGTGCCCGCGCCGCGGTCCGGTTCGCCGCCGTCGAGACCGGCCTCCCCGCCGGCGACCCGGTGCGTTTCGGCCCAGCCGGCCTCGTCGACGGCGTCCTCCGGTGCCTCGCCGCCGCCGGGCGGAGCGACGTCGGCTAAAATCGACCGGCACCGGCTCGCCGGTGCGTTTCTTTTGGGGAGCAAGACCCTTCACCTCACCGCCGCGATCGCGGCCGTCGTGCTCGCGCTGGCGGGCGGCGCGTCCGCCGAGGTCCGGTTCGGCGTCGCCGACGACGGGGGCAAGTACGCCGACGACGGGGGAGCGAGCTTCTTTTCGATCCTGAACGCTGCCGGCCTCCAGGCGAACCGGATCACCGTGCTCTGGGATCCGACCGACGGCACCGACGGGCGCACGATCCGGGAGGCTGGCTTCCTCGACCGCGCCCTGCCGGTGGCCGCCCTCCGCGGGGTCGACGTCGTCCTGAGCGTCTACCCGGCCAAGGCGAAGGTCTTCGCCGTCGACACGCAGAAGCGGATCGATCTCTTCGCCGAGTTCCTCCAGATCGTCGCCCGCAGGTATCCGACGGTGAAGACGTTCATCGTCGGCAACGAGCCGAACCAGCCGCGCTTCTGGCAGCCGCAGTTCCTCCCCGACGGCCGCGGCGGCCACCGGGCGGTCGCCGGCGCGCTGTACGAGCGGCTCCTCGCCGCCGGGTACGACGCGCTGAAGGCGGTCGACCCGAAGCTCGTCGTGGTCGGGCTCGGACTTTCGCCGCGCGGCAACGACAACCCGCGAGCGCCGAACAACGTCTCGCGATCGCCCGTTCGCTTCATCGCCGACCTGGCTGCGGAGTACCGCCGGAGCGGGCGGACGAAGCCGATCATGGACGCCCTCGGATTCCACCCGTACCCGCAGTCGAACGCCGATCCGCACTCGCGCGGGTACTCGTGGCCGAACGCGGGTCTCCGCGATCTCGACCGGATCAAGCAGGCGATCTGGGACGGCTTCCACGGCACGGCCCAGCCCGTGTTCGCCGAGCCCGGGGACGGCGCGGGCCCGGCACTTCGGCTGATGCTCGACGAGTACGGCCGCCAGGCGGTCGTCATTGCGAGCGTCAGGTCGGCCTACTCCGGACGTGAGAACGTGAAGCCGGTCGACGAGGGCACGCAGGCACGGCTGTACGTAGAGGCCGTGCGTGAGGTCGCCTGCGAGCCTGCGGTCTCCGACTTCTTTCTCTTCCACCTCGTCGACGAGGCCGACCTCGATCGATTCCAGAGCGGGCTCCTGCGCGCAGACGGCACGAGGCGCCCATCCTTCGACTCCGTCCGGGCAGCGATCGGCGAGGGATGCCGCCGCGCCCCCCACGTCTGGCGGCACGCGGAGACTGTCGTCGCGGCTCGCGTGAGCTTCGACGGCTTCCGCGTCCGGGCGACGGCCAGGGAGGAGGCGCGCGTCACCGCGGCGGTCTTCCCGGCGCGCACCGAGCGAGGCGCGATCCTGGCCGCGCTGACCCGCAGGGCTGCTCGCGCGACAGGCCACGTCGTGCTCCGCGCTCACCGGCGGGTCACGCTCGGGCTCCGGACCGGCGAGCTCGGCCCCGGGACCTACGTGACTGCGACGCTCCTGCGGGCGACCCTGAATCTCGATCGCGCGACGCTCGTGGTCAGCAGGCCGTTCTGGGTCGGCTGATCGGCCTCTGATATACACGCCGCTATGAAGAGTCCCAGGCAGTGCTTGGCCGAGCTCGTCGTCGGCTACTCGCTCGAGCTCGGGGAGGGCGAGATCCTGCGGATCGACGGGAGCGACGCGGCGGCTCCGCTCGTCGTGGCGGTCCATGACGCAGCGCTCGCAGCAGGTGCCCACGTCTACACCAACGTCTCCCTCGAGGGCCTGGCGGAGCTGCTTGTCAGGCGCGGCAGCGAGGAACAGCTGACGTACGTGTCGCCGATGCAGTGGGAGGAGATCGAGCTCATCGACGCGATGGTGACGATCTGGTCCGAGATCAACACGCGCTCCTTCTCGCTCGCAGACCCCGGGCGCCATGGTCGCTACATCGCGGCGCGGCGCGGGCTCAGCAACCGGTTCTGGGATCGGATCGGCGCCGGTGAGGCTCGCTGGTGCGGGACCCTGTACCCCACACACGGGCATGCGCAGGACGCCGAGATGTCCCTGGCGGACTACGAGGACTTCGTCTACGCGGCCTGCCATGTGCGCCACGGGGAGGATCCAGTCGCCCACTGGCGCGGAGTCTCCGCCGAGCTCGGGGCGAGGGCCGAGGCGCTCGCCGACGTCTCCGAGCTGCGGATCGTCGGGCCCGACACGGACCTGGTCCTCGGGGTGGCGGGCCGCACCTGGATCGCGGCGGACGGAAAGATCAACCTCCCCGACGGCGAGGTGTTCACAAGCCCGATCGAGGAGGCGACCGCGGGCGACATCAGGTTCACCTTCCCCGCGATCTTCAACGGGCATGAGGTCGAGGACGTGCGGCTGCGGTTCGAGGGCGGTCGGGTCGTGGCCGCCGAGGCCTCACGGGGTGGTGACTATCTCCGGGCGCTGCTCGAGCTGGACGACGAGGCATCGTTGCTCGGCGAGGTCGCCTTCGGCCTGAACTACGAGATCGATCGCTTCACACGCAACATCCTCTTCGACGAGAAGATCGGCGGCACGATCCACGTGGCGCTCGGCGCCGGGTTCCCCGAGGCCGGCGGCAAGAACCGCTCCGGCCTGCACTGGGACCTGATCTGCGACCTGCGCTCGGACGGCGAGGTCTACGCCGACGGAGAGCTGATCTGGCGGGCTGGCAAGTTCCTGGCGCCCGTCGAGCCCGTCGCCGGCGCCGCCGGCGTCCGGGGATGAACGCGTCCATCGCCCCGGTCGTTCCGCCGCGGATCGAGCGCCCGCTCGAGCGGCTCGCCGAGGTGCTGGTCGACTACTCGACGCGGGTGCGTCGAGACGACGTGGTGGTACTCGCGGCGCCGGCCCTCGCCGGGCCACTCGTGCGGGAGGTGTACGAGGCGATCCTCCGGGCGGGCGCGCACCCGCTTCCGCGCCTCGGGCTCGACGGCCTCGGCGAGGCCCTGCTCGGTCGGGGCTCGGAGGAGCAGCTCGCGTGGGTGAACCCGGTTCGAAAGTGGGAGCTCGAGCGGGCCGACGTCTACATGTCGATCCTCGCCGACTGGAACACGAAGAGCCTGTCGGCGATCGAGCCGGAGCGGCAGGCGATCGTCGCCCGAGCGCAAGACGAGATGCGCGCGCGCTTTCTCGAGCGCGCGGCGGCGGGCGAGGTGCGCTGGGTGCTGACGGCGTTTCCCACGCACGCGGCGGCGCAGGACGCCGAGATGTCCCTCGAGGAGTACGGTGACTTCGTCTACCGCGCTGCGCTGCTCGACCACGAGCGGCCCGCCGACCGCTGGCGTGAGCTCGGCGAGCGCCTGAAGCGGGTAGCGGACTTCTTGAGCGCCCGCAAGGAGCTGCGCATCGTGGCCGACGGCACCGATCTTCGCCTCAGGACGGAAGGGCGCACGTGGGTGCCCTCCGACGGGCACGAGAACTTTCCGGACGGCGAGGTCTTCACGGGCCCGATCGAGACGAGCCTCGAAGGGACGATCGCGTTCACGTACCCCGCGGTGTTCCAGCGGCGCGAGGTCGAGGACGTGCGCCTGCGCTTCGAGGGCGGCGAGGTCGTCGAGGCCTCCGCGCGACGCGGCCAGGACTTCCTCGAGGAGATGATCGGCATGGACGACGGCGCCCGCCGCGCCGGCGAGTTCGCCTTCGGCCTCAACGAGGGGATCTCGATCTTCACCCGGAACACGCTCTTCGACGAGAAGATCGGCGGCACCGCCCACCTGGCGCTCGGGCAGTCGTACCCCGAGACCGGCGGGAAGAACCGCTCCGCCCTCCACTGGGACATGATCTGCGACCTCCGCGCGGGCAGCGAGGTCTACGCCGACGGGGAGCTCGTGTATCGCGACGGGTCCTTCCTCGAGTCGGCGTTGGGGTAGCGAGCGCCTCGGGGGGGCGCGGGCGCGCGTCAACCGGACGCTCGTTGCCGCCCGCGGCGCCGCCGCCGGACACTCCTACTCGTTCCGAGACAGGTTCCCGCGCGGGGCCAGGCAGTGCGCTACTGGCTGGTGGGCCGCGCCCGGACAGTGAACGTACCGACGCTCTTGACAGGCGAACAGACGTTCGCTAGCATTGCGAACACATGTTCGGCAAGCTGCTCGCTCTCGTTCTGCTCGCGACGGTCGTCTTCGCCGTCGCTGCGCACCAATCGGTGGGGCGCGCCCCCGAGCGGCCGTACGTCGTCAAGTCCTACGACACCCTCTGGACGATTGCGACGTCGCACTACGCGGGCGACCCCCGTGAGGGCGTCTGGCGGCTCCAGCGGCGCAACCGCCTGGAGGGGACGACGATCGTGCCGGGGCAGCGGCTCGTGCTCCCGTAGACGTACGCCATCCCGCGCTCGGCGACGCCGCTGCGAGCACGGCGCCCGGATCGGGCCGGAGAGGCCTCGCGGCAGAACTACGATAGGCCGCTTGGACCTCGACCTCGTCTTCCTCGGCACCTCCGGCTCGTCCCCGACGGCGAGGCGAGCCGCCTCGGCGACGCTTCTGCGTCGCGGCGGGGAGCGCCTGCTCTTCGACTGCGCCGAGGGAACGCAGCGCCAGCTCCTTCGCTCCTCGGTCGGGCTGCTCGAGTTGCGCGAGATCTTCCTGACGCACTACCACGCAGACCACTATCTCGGTCTGCCCGGGATGCTGAAGACGTTCTCGCTGCGCGGGCGCGATCTACCGCTGACCGTGTACGGGCCGCGGGGACTCACCGACCTGTTCACGGCGCTGCGCCGCATCTTCGGGCGCCTGACGTTCGAGCTCGAGCTCGTCGAGCTTCGCGCCGGGCAGCTCCTCGACCGCGGGGACTACAGGCTCGAGGCCTTCGCGGTCGCGCACGGTGTCTCCTCGATCGGCTACGCGCTGATCGAGGAGCCGCGCCCGGGCAGGTTCGACGTTCGCGCGGCCGAGGCACTCGGGGTCCAGGGCGCTGCCCGGGGACTCCTCCAGCGCGGGGAGAGCGTGACCCTCGAAGACGGTCGGGCAGTGACCCCGGCCGACGTTCTCGGCCCGGCGAGGTCAGGCCGCAAGGTCGTCCTGAGCGGAGACACGAGGCCGTCGGACCTCGTCCGCGAGGCGGCGCGCGGCGCGGATGTTCTCGTCCACGAGGCAACCTTCTGCGAGGAGGAGCGAGGTCGCGCGGCCGAGACGGCTCACTCGACCGCGCTCGAGGCGGCGGGGGTGGCCCGGGACGCCGGCGTCTCCCTGCTCGCGCTCACGCATCTCTCGAGCCGCTACTTCGGGCCCGAGGCCGCCCGCGAGGCGCGGACGATCTTCCCGGAGACGGTCGTGCCGAAGGACTTCGATATCATCGACGTCCGCTTCGAGGAGCGAGGCGGCCCGGAGCTCGTGAGGGGCGGGGCCCTCCACCGCCGGCCCCAGGACGAGCCGGAGCCCGAGGCGATCCCGATCGGCGAGGAGGCTCGATGACCCGGCTGGTGCAGGTGGCGCTCGCGGAGGACGTGACCGAGGCCGAGGAGCTGCAGACGATCCTGCGACAGGCGGGCATCGTCTCGGAGCTCGAGACGGCCGTCGAGCACCACCCGCGTGGGATCGAGAACGTCCCGCAAAAGGTGCTCGTCCCCGAGGGCTCGCTCGAGGCGGCCCAGCACGCCATCGAGGCGATGACCGACCCGGACGAGCTCGTCTCCGATTCGTAACCCGGACTTCGGGCTCCTCGCGCCCCGCTACGACCGGCTCCGGCCGGCCGACGAGGGCTGGTGGGAGGCCTTCGAGCTCCTCGCGCGCGAAGGAGACCTCCCGGGCAGGAGCGTGCTCGACGTCGGTTGCGGCACGGGCCGCCTTTGCGCGGCTCTGCTCGCGCGCGGCTCGCGCGTGACCGGCGTCGAGCCGTCTCCCGAGATGCTCGCGGTCGCGCGGGCGCGCCTTCCGGTCGAGACGCCGCTCGTGCAGGGTCGAGCCGAGGAGCTCCCTTTCCCGAATCGCAGCTTCGAGCGAGCGGCGATGTCCCTCGTCGTGCATCTGGTCGACCGCGGGCTGGCGCTGCCGGAGCTCAGGCGCGTCCTCGCGCCCGGAGGGCGCGCGGCCATCCTGACCTTCGACCCGGCGTCCTTCGCCAACTACTACCTGTGCGAGTTCTTCCCCTCCATCCGTCGGATCGACGAGGCCCGGTTCCCCGTGCCCGACGAGCTCGCCGGTGATTTGCGCGCCGCCGGCTTCGCTACCGTGCGCACCTCGGCCCTGTCCCAGGCAGAATCGATCTCACGCGAGGAAGCACTCGACCGGATCCGGGGCCGCCACATCTCCACCTTCCAGCTGATCGGAGACGACGAGTACCGCCGAGGGATGGCCAGGGCCGAGCACCAGCTCCCCGACCCGGTCGAGTACGTCCGCGAGCTCGTGCTGGTGGCCGCCTCGTGAGGGTGCTGGTGGTCGCGCTCGGGCTCCTGGCGTTCGCCGCCGCGCCGGCCGAGGCAGCGACGCGGACGTACTCGTCGCGCACGATCGCCCGTTCGCTCGCCGACGCCGCGACGACCGAGGTTGGCTTGCGAGTGGCCGATGCGGGCCCCGTCTCGAAAGTTCGGGTTTTCGTCCGGCTCGACCACCCGGCGACGTCGGAGCTCACGGTGAGCCTCGTCAGCCCTTCGGGCGTGTCCGTGCCGCTGATCGCGCGGCGCGGGACCGGGTCGAACCTCGGGAGCGGGGCGGGCTGTGGCGGCCGGCTGACCGGCTTCGAAGACGACGGCACGGAGCTCGCCGAGGGCTCGTCCCCCTTTCTCGACGAGCCCTGGGCACCCGAGCGGCCGTTCGCCCGATTTCAGGGCGAGGAGGCCCGCGGCACGTGGCGGCTTCGCATCGAGGACGCCGAGCCGGGCGGGCGGGGCACGCTCCGCTGCTGGAAGCTCGAGCTCAGCCGCGCCGT
>JACDAS010000309.1 GCA_013695295.1 Actinomycetota bacterium
CCCCCACGAGCCCCCTCCTTCTTGTGATCTCAGTGGACGCCTCGGCTCGGGCCTCCCGGCCGGCCCAGCCGGCGTCCGGCCGCGAGCGGCTCGTGCTATCCGATCGCTCGCGCCGCCTGGACTGTCAGGATCTTCGTCACTACAGAGGCATCAGACAATGCGGAATATCTACGTCGTCGCGCACCCGGAGGCAACGCACCATGTCGAGGAAGTGGTGGGCGGGAGGCACGACTCACAGCTCACCCCAGCCGGCGCGCGCGCCGCGGCCTCGATCGGCGAGGCGTTGCTGTCCAGGATCCCCGGGGACGCCAATGTGGAGTCGTTCTCGTCGGATCTGCAACGTGCCCTGCAGGCGGCCAGAGTCGTGGGCGACCTGCTGGACGTGGAGCCGATCCTTGACCGCCGACTGCGCGAGAAGTCCTACGGCGAGGCCGAGGGCAAGCCTCAGGAGTGGCTAGACCAGCGCTTCGTCCCGCCACCGCAACGCGTCTACGCGGCCTTGGACGCGATCCTGGAGCGCTCCTATGAGCACCAGGTCATCGTGACGCACGGGTTCGTCGTCACGTTCGTCTTGGCGTCGTGGATCAGGATGCCGATCGAGTCACTCGGCTATGTCAACTTCCGGGCCGCCTCAGGAAGCACACGGTGCTCCGCGAGGACGACTACTTCCACAACCGCCAGGTCGCCAGACTCGGTGACACGCGCCATCTCGCGCCGTGACCTCCAGGTCTAGTCCGGGCGATCAGCCCCTGTCAGAGGTTCGGGAGGGTTTGAGAGATGCCCAGTTAGGGCCAACGCTCGCCCGCGCCTGCACCTGCGGCGCTCGCTCGCTTCACGGGGGAACCCGGTTTCCCCCGTCCGCCCCCTCGCCGGGCACACGCGCTTCCCGCGAACTTAGCTTCGCCTCGACTCGGGCGGTTGGCGAGCCGCGCCGAGTCGGTGCCGGCGGCGGGATGCTCGATTGCAAGACCTGACCCCGCTTCCCCCAGGTGGCAAACCGTCAGGGACTGGGCGATGCCGGTCAGAGGAGTAGCAGCCCCATCTCGACCAAGTCCCAGAGTTCGCCATTGGTGCGCCGGATGTGTTTGCTGCGCCGCCCCTCTTCGACGAAGCCGAACTTTCGGTACAAAGAGATCGCCGCGTCGTTGTGTGGGAACACGCTCAGCGTCAGCTTGTGCAGGCCACGCGTACGCGCCCAATCAATCGCAGCAGCTACCAGCGCGGCGCCGACGCCACGACCACGCCAGTCGGCCGCGACCATCATCCCGATCTCGCCGAAACCGAAGCTGGACTGCTCGACACGAACCTCCCCAACGACCTCGCCAGCCACCAGTGCGACGAGCGTGCCATCCAACTGCCAGTTCGCCGCCCCCTTCTCAACGTCGATCGGCGGCTCGGCCGCGATTCCGTCGCGTTCCTCGGCCACTGCCGCATGGGGCTGCCAAGCGGACCCACCGATTGTCGGCCGGTCTAGGCTGACGCCGTGAGCCGCTACCGCCGCCGAACGGACTCCGGCGCCGAGCAGCGCGCCACCTCGCTCGAGCTCTTCTACGACCTCGTCTTCGTCTTCGCGATCACGCAGGTCTCACATGTGCTGCTCACCCATCTGACCTGGGAAGGCGTGTGGCAGGCGCTGCTCGTGCTGCTCGTCATCTGGTGGGCGTGGAACTACACGACGTGGCTGACGAACGAGCTCGACCCGGAATCGTCCGTCGTCCGCCTCGTGCTGATCGGGGTGATGCTCGGAACCCTCCTGCTCGCGATCGCGATCCCGGACGCGTTCGGCTCGCGCGGGCTGCTCTTCGCGGGAAGCTACGTCGCGATCCAGGTCGGCCGTCAGGCCTTCCTGACCTTTGTGGCGTCGGCCGCTGGGACGATCGAGCGGCAGCGCTCGGCTCCGATTCTCGCCTGGTTCGCGGCATCCGGGGTGCTGTGGATCGCCGGCGGGATTGCGGAAGGCCCTCGAACCTCCCTGTGGGTGGCCGCGCTCGCGATCGACTACCTCGCGCCGCTCGCCCTCTACCGGATCCCGGGGCGCCCCCGGCTGGCGTCCGACGCGTGGCAGATCGAGACCGCGCACTTCGCGGAGCGCTTCCAGCTGTTCGTGATCATTGCGCTCGGCGAGTCGATCGTCCTCACCGGCGCGACGACGGCGGAGCTCGAGCTCGGGGCGGTGCGGCTCGTCGCTCTCGCGGTCGCGTTCCTTGCGACCGCCGCCCTCTGGTGGCTGTACTTCAACTACGTCGCGCGAATCGCGGAGCGCCGGCTCGAGCTCGCGCAGGACCGGGTCCGCCTCGCTCGGGACGGGTACACCTACCTCCACGCCTTGATCGTTGCGGGCGTGATCGTCTCGGCAGTGGGCAACGAGCTCGTGATCGCGCACCCGACGGACACCCTCCCGGGCGCGCAGGTCGCAGCCGTCGTCGCGGGCCCGGCGATCTACCTGCTCGCGCAGGTCCTGTTTCGCCTCCGGCTAGCCCGCACGGTGAGCTGGAGGCGTCTCGGCGGTGCGGTCGCCTGCGTGGCCGCCGCCGGCATCGGCGCGTTCGCGCCGGCACTCCTGCTCGCGGGGCTCCTGGTCGCGGTGCTCGCCGCGGTGATCGGATCCGAGAGCCTCGCGTCTGCTCGCCGCAGCGCGCGAGGCGAGACCTCGCTGCTCGAGCGCCTGGAGACGGAGGTCAGCCTTCGGGAGCCGTCCCGGGCGGGAGCGCGACCGGACTCGGGAGCGCCGCCCCCGTCACCGGGTCGATCGCCGCCACCCGGCGGTGCCTGAGCCAGTCGAGGATCAGCACCTGGATCGTGCCGGCGACCGGGATCGCCGCTAGCGCGCCGAGCACTCCCGCCAGCTCCGCGCCGATCAGGACCGAGATCAGCACCGCGAGCGGGGAGAGCTGCACCGTGCGCCCGTAGATCACCGGCTGGAGGAAGTGGTTCTCGATCTGCTGATAGACGATGAAGAAGACGATGACGACGATCCCGTCCGGGACCGAGTTCAGGAACGAGACCGTGCCGACGAGAATGGCCGCGATCGTCGCGCCGGCCAGCGGGATCAGGTCGAGGATCGCGACGAGCAAGCCGAGCGCCACGGCGTACGGGACCCCGACGATCAGGAGCACGACCGTCGTCAGCGTGCCGGCGATGAGGCTGATCAGGAGGTTGCCGGTCACGTACCCGCCGATCGTCCGGTAGATGCTCCGGCCGACCCCGCGCCAGCGCTCCTGCGAGCCGGCCGGGAGGAGCGAGTAGAAGCGCTCCATCCACATCGGGCCCTCGAGCAGCATGAAGAAGGTCAAGAACGTGATCGTCAGGATCGCGACGACGATCGTGATGATGCTCTTCGTGATCGCGAGCGCCGCGCCGGAGACTCCGAGCAGCTTCGCCGCCCCTCCGTCCCTGAGCGCCTCCCTCGCCTTGTCGACGATGTGGTACTTCTCCTGGAGGAAGCCCAGCTTCCCTTTGCCCTCGGTCAGGTCGGCCAGGTAGTCCGGCACCTTGTTCGCGAAGTCGTTCACCTGGTCGATCAGCGTCGGGATGAAGAGGAAGCCGACGCCCGCGATCGCCGCGAACGTCCCGAGGTAGGTGAGCGCCGCAGCGAGCCCGCGCTTGCGGACGACGTGGGCCTGGAGCCACTCAACCGCGGGGTTCAGCGCCAGCGCGAGGAAGATCGAGATCAGGATCCAGGAGAGAACCTGGGCCGCGATCAGGGTGATCTTGACCAGCACGAAGACCGCGATCGCGATCGCAAGGACCGCGAACACGGTCCGGGCGCGGAACCGGATCCAGCGCTCGGGAGGCATCGGTCGGAGCATGCCGCCGGCCCCGGACGTTTAGCCCGACCCGGGAAGCGGAGATGCCGGACGCGTGAGCCTGCGCAGCCGCCGCATCGAGCAGCCGGCCGTCCTCCCCGACGGCACGGAGGTGATCGTGCGCGTCGGCGTGCCCGACGATCCCTATATCCCGCGCCGCGAGCTCTCGACCGTCGACGTCGAGCTGTGGGCGGAGGACCGGGTGCTCGCCGCGGTGAACACCGTCCTCGATCCCGAGCAGGAGAGCGAGGGCCTCGCCCTGGCGCGCGAGATCGTCGCGGGGCTCGAGTCCGGCTCGCTCGCCCCGACCGCCGGTGCGATCGAGCCGCTCGCGGACACGCTGCGATGAGCGCCGCGACTCTGCACACGAGCCACGGGCCGATCGAGGTCGAGCTCTTCGACGACGCCGCACCGAAGACGGTCTCGAACTTCACGAAGCTCGCGGGGGAGGGCTTCTACGACGGTCTCGGCTTCCACCGTGTCATCCCCGACTTCATGATCCAGGGCGGCTGTCCGGAGGGGACGGGCCGCGGCGGCCCCGGCTACACCTTCGAGGACGAGTTCAACGACCACAAGGTCGCGCGCGGGGCGCTCGCGATGGCCAACTCCGGGCCGAACACGAACGGGAGCCAGTTCTTCATCGTCACAACCGAGGCGGCGTCGTGGCTCGACGGCAAGCACACCGTCTTCGGACAGGTGACGTCGGGGATGGACGCCGTCGACGCGATCTCGGAAGTCGATCGGGACGCCTCGGACCGGCCGCACGAGCCGGTCACGATCGAGCGCGTCGAGCTGGGTTAAGTACCGAGCGCCGCGGCCTGCTCAGGCCGGCGTGCGAGCCCCGAGCGCTCCAGCAGCCAGAACGACCACTCGACGCTTGGTCCGATCAACAGGCCGAAGGCGAGGGTGCCGATGCCGGCCGTGCCGCCGAGGGAGAAACCGAGCCCGAGCGCCGCCAGCTCGATCGCGGTCCGGACGACTCCGATCCTGACACCCGTCCGGTGCGAGCCGACCACCATCAGCGAATCGCGTGGGCCTGCCCCGAGGCCTGCGCCCAGGTACAGGGCCGAGCCGCTGCCGACGAGGACGAGGCCAGTGCCGAGGAGGGCGAGCCGAGCGCCGAGCGGCTCGTCGGCGAGCCGGCTGACGGCGTCGAGCGCTGTCAGGAGCGAGACGAAGATTCCGACGAGGATCGCGTTCGCCACGGTGCCGATCCCGACGCTTGCCCCGAGTGCCCAGGCGAGGGCGAGCACCGCGAGGCCGACGACGATGTTCGCCGCGCCGAAGGAGAGCGCCGTGTGCTCGACGAGGCCTTGGTGCAACACGTCCCAGGGCGGCAGGCCGAGGCCGGATTCGAGGAACGCGACGATCCCGGCCGCAAAGAGGAAGAGGCCGAGGACGAGCGAGGCGAGCCGCGAGGGCAGCCCGCCGCGCAGGTGCGGAGGAGCGCGCACGGCGTTTTGATTGAACTCGATGGCCGCGACGCCGCGCGACCCGAAGGTCGTAGACGCTAGTCCGTGCCCCCGCGTCGGCGACGCCGAAGGACGGCGACCGCGCCTGCTCCGACCAGCAGGGCCGCCGCACCGAGCTCGACGATCGCCCCGGCCCAGCCGCCGTGGCCGACCGGCACCGTCAAGCCCTACCGCCGACGACCGCTCGACGCTTCCGGGGATCGCGCGATATCGCGTCGAACATCTAGTCTCCATTCACGCTCGCGGGCGTAGCTCAATGGTAGAGCCCCAGCCTTCCAAGCTGGTTATGAGGGTTCGATCCCCTCCGCCCGCTCTGGGGCCTGGCGGACGCGCAGCGGCGGGCCTACGCTCCGCCCGTGAGCCCGTACGAGTGGTCGTGGAGCCCCGAGGCACTCGTCCTCGTGCCGGTAGCCGGCGCCTACGCGCTCGCCGGCAGGCGGACGGTGGTCGACCGCGACCGGACCGCGGCCTTCGCGCTCGGCCTGGCGCTTGTCGCGCTCGCCCTCGTGACCCCGCTCGACACGATCGCGCGCCGGTTTCTCCTGAGCGCGCACCTGCTTCAGAACGTCGTCCTCGCCGAGTGGGCCCCCGCCCTCCTTGTGCTCGGGATCCCGCCCGTGCTCGCGGCGAAGCTCGGCCGCCGGCCCACGATCGCAGCCCTCACCCATCCCCTGGTTGCCCTGCCCGCCTGGCTCGGCACCTACTTCGCCTGGCACGTCCCGGCCGCCTACGACGGAGCGCTCCGCCACCCCGACTGGCTGCTCCCGCTCGAGCACCTCGCCTACGTCGTCGCCGGGATGCTGCTCTGGTGGCCGGTCGTGCACCGGCCGCTGGCGGCCGGCGCGAAGGCGGCGTACCTCTTTGCCGCGTTCCTTCTCGCCAGCCCCCTCGGCCTCGTGCTCGCACTCGTCCCCACCGCGATCTACGAGACCTACGCGGGCGGCCCGGGCCTCTGGGGGCTCGCTCCGGTCACCGACCAGCAGCTCGCGGGAATGACGATGGCGGCCGAGCAGGCGGCGATCTTCTTCGCCGTCTTCGTCCACTACTTTCTCCGCTTCCTGCAGGAGGACGAGGCGGGGGAGGTCTACCGCAGGCTCAGCTAAGGGCCCTTCAGGCAGGCGTCGATCCCTGCGCTCTCCTCGTTCCCCGGCGTCAGCCCCCAGAGCAGGACGACGTTCCCCCGCACGCTGAGCGCGTCCTCGATCCCGATGTTGCGGCCGCGAAAGCGCCGGTACGCGTTCGCGATCCGGTCGGCCTCGGCGGAGTCGAGCCCGAAGGCGATCGTCACCTGGTTGGCCGGGAACTTCACGTTCAGCGCCCCGCCGAGGGCGTTTGCGGCAACGAAGTCTGTCGCCGGAGCGGGTCGCACGAGCTGCCCCTGCTCCTTCAGGCACGCCTGCGTCCGCGTGAACTCGTACGTCTTCGCACCCCCTCCGCAGCCGGCGAGCAGGGCGACGACGGTCGTCGCGGAGACAATGAAAATAAACGGTCGCAAAGTGCGGGATTTACCTCGAGCCGGCCCTTGAAGACGAGCCGGGCAGGCCCTAGTGTGCCGCTTGCGCCGAGCACGGGGCGCGAGTAGGACGAAGCTTCACCGGGCAGCGGTACGCGCAAGCGGAAGGCCGGCCGGAGGAGTGGACGAAAGCGAACCCGGCTCGGCGAA
>JACDAS010000339.1 GCA_013695295.1 Actinomycetota bacterium
ACCTGCCCTCGAGGCCCCCGGAGGATTCGACCCTTCGCTCGTCCATGCTGTAGACGACCGCCTCTGCGGGGCGGGCGAGGGCAGCCTCGATCCGGGCGAGCCGCTGGTCGACGCTCCTCCAGCCCGACGTGATCAGATCGACGAGGAGCGCCAGGTCGTCGACCCGGGCGTGCCGCTCGGTCAGGATCGACCCTTCGAGCCGCTCGAGCCGCCGAAGGGTCTGGCCGGCCAGCCCACGGGTCTCGGCGAGCTGCCGGGCGACCGGCAGCGACTCGGCGCGCAGGCCCTCGCGCACCGCCTCGCCGACGCGCCCGGGGAGGGTCGCCTCGAGCTCGGCCGTGGCTTCGGCCAGGGATTCCAGCTGGGCCTGGGCACGCTCGAAGGCGACGTCGCGCGCGGCCGGGTCGTATCGCGCCTCGCTCGTCTGTGCGAGTCGTCGCATCGCCCGCTCGATCGCAGCCGCATCCACCGCGGAGGAGGCTAGCGTTCGCGTCGGATGTGAAGACCTCCGAGCTCGACTACGCCCTCCCGCCCGAGCTGATCGCCCAGGAGCCGGCGGCGCGGCGCGACGAGTCGCGACTGCTCGTCTACGAGCGGGGGACCGGCGCCGTCCGCCACCGACGGTTCACCGATCTTCCGGTGGAGGTCGCGCCCGGCGAGCTCGTCGTGATCAACGACACCCGTGTCGTGCCTGCGCGCCTGCGCCTCCAGCGGCCGGGCGGGGGCGCTGCGGAGGTCTTGCTGCTGGAGCCGCTCGGGCCGGCCGGCGTCTGGGAAGGGCTGGCGCGTCCCTCGGCGCGGCTCCGGGCCGGTCAACGCCTCGGCCCCGTGGAGCTCCTCGAGCCCCTCGGCGCGGGGCGCTGGCGCCTGCGGCTCGATGACGAGCCTGTCGGGGAGATCCCGCTTCCGCCGTACATCCGGACGCCCCTCGCCGACCCCTCGCGGTACCAAACCGTCTACGCCGGCGAGCCGGGCTCGGCGGCGGCTCCGACCGCCGGGCTCCATTTCACGTCCGAGCTGCTCGCGCGTCTGCCCGTCGAGCGCGTGACGCTGCACGTTGGCCTCGACACCTTCCGTCCGGTGGCGGTCGAGGAGCTCGCCGACCACCGACTCCGGGGCGAGCGCTACGAGGTGCAGGAAGCGGCGCGGGAGCGGATCCGCGCCGCCGAGCGGGTGCTCGCGGTCGGCACGACAACGGTGCGGGTGGTGGAGTCGCTCGCACGCGGCGCCCCTTCGAGGGGCCGGTCGAAGCTCTTCGTCACGCCCGGCTTCGAGTTCCGTCGCGTCGACTCGCTGCTCACGAACTTCCATCTCCCCCGATCGACGCTCCTCGCCCTGGTGATGGCCTTCGCCGGCGTCGAGGAGACCCGCGAGCTGTACCGGCTCGCGATCGGCGAGCGCTACCGCTTCTACTCGTTCGGCGACGCGATGCTGATCCGCTGAGGGTTCCCGGACGGCAGGGCGCCGTCCGGGGCGGGGTGAGGGTCAGGCGGTCGGGACGAACGTGGAGGATCGGCTGTCCGGTGTGGGCGGCGGCGGGCCGAACGGCGCGGCTGCCCGCCGGCCTCGGTCTTGCGGCGGAGGTAGCCGATGTAGACGTCGAGGGAGTTCGAGCCGAAGCCGAAGTCGTAGCCCCAGACGCGCTCGAAGATGATCGAGCGCGTCAGCACCTGCCGCGGGTTGCGCATGAAGAGCTCGAGCAGCGAGAACTCGGTTCGCGTCAGCTCGATCGACGTGGCGCCCCGGCGGACCTCGCGCGTCGCGGGATCGAGCTCGAGGTCGGCGAACCGCAGCGTCTGGTCGTCCGCACCCGTCCGGCGGAGCAGTGCCCGGACACGCGCGAGCAGCTCGGCGAGCGCGAAGGGCTTCGCCACGTAGTCGTCCGCGCCGGCGTCGAGGCCCGCGACGCGATTCTCGACCGCATCGCGTGCGGTCAGCATCAGCACCGGCAGCCGGCTTCCCGAGCGCCGCAGCCGCCGGCAGGTCTCGAGCCCGTCGACGTGGGGCATCAGGACGTCGAGGATCACGGCGTCGGGCTCGTCTCCCGCCTCGAGCCGCTCGAGCGCCTCGCGACCGTCGACGGCAAGGTCGACCTCGTAGCCCTCGAGCTCGAGCGCGCGCCGCAACGAGTCGCGCACGGCACGCTCGTCGTCGACGACGAGGATCCTTGACGCCGGCATCGAGCCAAGTGTGATCGAGCTTCGCCGACTCCGGCCTAAGAAGTTCCTAAGGGAGAGCGGTCTATGCTTCGTGCGTGGCGGGCGAGGCGCTCCCGGG